>CAYXDZ010000259.1:0-5348 GCA_964463815.1 uncultured Verrucomicrobiota bacterium
ATCGAGACATCCAGCGCGCTGACCGGCTCATCGGCGACGATCAGCTTCGGCTCGACGGCCAGCGCGCGGGCGATGGCGATGCGCTGGCGTTGTCCGCCGGAGAATTCGTGCGGGTATTTCCGGATGTAACGCGGCGAGAGGCCCACCCGCTCCATCAGCGAGGCAACCCGTTCCGGCAGTTCCGAAGACGAAACCTCGCGATGCGCCTGGATGGCCTCGGCCAGCGTGTCATAGACCGTCATGCGCGGATTCAACGACGCATACGGGTCTTGAAAAATCATCTGGAAATCCGCCCGCGCGGCCCGCAGTTCGCGGCGTTCCATCACGGTGAGATTTTTTCCGCCCAAGATCACGGTGCCTTCAGTGGGCGGGATCAGTTGCAGGATGGTCCGGCCAAGCGTGGATTTGCCGCAGCCGGATTCGCCAACCAGCCCGACGATCTCGCCCTGCTGGAGTTCGAGGTCCACACCATCCACGGCCTTCACCGTGCCGACGACGCGCCGGAAGATGATCCCGCGCTCGATCGGGAAGTGGGTCTTCAGGTCTTTGACTTGGAGGAAGGCGTCGGACATGGCTCAGAGGGTGATCTCCTTTCGCTGCACGCGCAGGCAGGCCGATTCGTGATCGGGACCAACCGACACGAGCCGCACTTCATCCTGCCGGCAGGCCTCGGTGACAAACTCGCAACGCGGCGCGAACGCGCAACCGGGGATGGGTTTCGACAGATCGGGGGGCAGGCCGGGAATGGTGTACAGCTCGTTGCCCTTCATGTCGCCGGTGGGCCGCGACTTCTGGAGCGCGCGGTTGTACGGGTGTTGCGGGCGGTAGAAAATTTCGCGGGTCGGGGCCGTCTCGACCACTTTGCCGGCGTACATGACGAGCATCCGGTCGCAAAAGCCGGCCACCACACCGAGGTCATGCGAGATGAGAATGACCGCCGTGCTGTTGGCCTGCTGCTCACGCTTGATGAGTTCGAGGATTTGCGCCTGCACCGTCACGTCGAGCGCGGTGGTCGGCTCGTCGGCGATGAGCAAATCCGGCTTGGTGATCATGGCCATGGCGATCATCACGCGTTGACGCATGCCGCCGGAAAACTCGTGCGGATACGCGCGCAACCGGCTGGCGGCGTCCTGGATGCCGACCTCCTTGAGCGCCTGCACGGCCATGGTCTTCGCGGTCTGGCGGTCCACCTGATCGTGAATGAGCAGCGGTTCGATGAGTTGTTCCTCGATGCGCAGGTAGGGATTCAGCGACGTCATCGGATCTTGGAAGATCATGGCGATGCGTTTGCCCCGGATGCCGCGCAACTGTTTCGGCGGACAGCTCAACAGATCCACGCCGTCGAACATCGCGCGGCCGCCCTCGATGCGGCCCGGCGGCTGCGGAATCAAGCCCATCAACGAATAGCACGTCACCGACTTGCCGGAGCCGGACTCGCCGACGATGCCGAGCGTTTCGCCCTTGCCGACGCTGAACGACACGTCGTTGACGGCCCGCACGATCCCGTTGCGGGTGTGGAAGCTCGTTCGCAGGTTTTCGACTTGGAGGAGAGGCATGACAGTTAACCGCTGATGAACGCCGATGAACGCTGATGGCTAAAACAGCGTGACGCGAATTTCACGAACCTCCACGAATCCGAAATCGAATTCGCGTGAATCCGTGAAATTGGCGTAAGACTCCGGTCTGGATTCGTGTTCATTCGTGGTTTCAATCTTTCGAAGCTTTGGGATCCAGCGCGTCGCGGAGACCGTCGCCGAGGAAGTTCAACGAAAACAAGGTCAGCGAAAAGAGCAGGCCGGGATAAATCAGGAGCCAGGGCGCTTCCTCCATCATCTCGGCACCCTCCTTGATCAGCAGGCCCCAGGAACTCATCGGCGGCTGCACGCCGAGGCCGAGGAAACTGAGGAAGGCTTCGAGCAGCATGACCGCCGGGATGGTGAGCGTGGTGTAAACGACGATCGGGCCGAGCACGTTCGGAATCATGTGCCGGAGGATGATCCGCCGCCGGCTGAGGCCCAGCGAGACGCAGGCTTCGATGAATTCCTGTTTACGCAACGCCTGCACCTGCGAGCGGACGATGCGCGCCATCGTCAGCCATTCCACGGCGCCGATGGCGAGAAACAGGAGGATGATGTTTCGCCCAAAGAAGACCATCAGCAGAATCACGAAGATCGTGAACGGCAGCGCGTAGAGAATGTCCACGATCCGCATCATGACGGCGTCCAGTTTGCCGCCCACATAGCCGGCGATGGTGCCGTAAAGCACGCCGATGGTCAGGGATACGGCCGTGGCACACAAACCCACCATCAACGAGATGCGGCCGCCATACAGAATGCGGGAAAATTGATCACGTCCCAGCTTGTCCGTCCCCAGCCAGTGCTCTTTGCTGGGCGGTTCAGTTACCCGGTCGAGGTTGTTCTCCTCGTAGGAATACTTCACGACGAACGGCCCGAAAATCGAGGCCAGCGAAATGAGCGTGACCACCACGAAGCCGAACACCGCCATCTTGTTCTTGCGCAGCCGCAGCCAGGCATCCTTCCAGAGCGAGGTCCCCTGCTCCGCTTCTTCCAGCAGGTGGCTTGCATCGGGATGGGGGCGGGCGGCGGGCGTCATTTACTCGAACTTGAGTTTCGGGTTGAGCCAGACTTGGAGAATATCCACCAGCATGTTCAGCAGGATGATCAGCGTGGCGTAAAACAACACCGTGCCCATGACCATCGTGTAGTCGCGGTTGAAGGCGCTGGTGACGAAGAATTTTCCGAGGCCGGGAATGTTGAAGATCGTCTCGATGACGAACGAGCCGCTGATCAACCCGGCGGTGGCCGGTCCGAGGAACGAGATCACCGGCATCAAGCCACCGCGCATCGCGTGCTTGAACAGGACGCGCGGACCGCTCGCACCCTTCGCTCGGGCGGTGCGGATGAAGTCCTGCGTGAGCACGTCGAGCATGCCCCCGCGGGTCAAGCGCGCGACATACGCGGCATAATAACCGCCGAGGGTGAGCGCTGGCAGCACGCGATCCCGCGGATATTCCCAACCCGACGCGGAAAACAACTCGAAGTGCAACGCCAGCGTGAGGATGAGCAACGGCCCGAGCACAAACGTCGGCAGGCAGATACCGACCATCGCCAGGGAGGATGGCAGGTAGTCCGACCAGGAGTTGGGCTTGAGCGAAGCGATCACGCCGATGGTGATCCCGATGATCAACGCGATCGTGAGCGAGTAAAAGCCGAGTTCCATCGAGACCGGCAGCGCGTCGCTGATCAATTCGTTCACGGTGCGGTTGGGGGACGTAAAGGAGGGTCCGAGATCGCCCTTGAGCAGATTCGTCAGGTAGCTGCCGAGTTGGACGAGCAGCGGTTTGTCCAACCCGTAGTGCGCCATGAGCTGCCGCTGAATCTCCGGGGCCACACGCTTTTCCCCGTCAAAAGGACCGCCGGGCGCGAGCCGCAACATGAAGAAAGTGATCGTCGCCACCAGCAGCAGGACCGGAACGGTCTCGAGCAGACGACGAAGGATGAATTTCAACATGGCGTGATCAACAACCGGGTGACGAGCGTGCGCGGCGATGTTTGGCCAAGGCCAGAGTCCGGTCTAGTGAAAAGTGCGCCCGCGCGGCGTGGCCTGATTTGTAGGCGGCGAGGTGACGAGTCGAGGGAGCGAGCACTCCTTACGTCGTGCCCTACAGCCGGGAGGCAACCAACCTGCCCGCGCGGTTGGTTGACATGCGCCGCCCTCGTTGGGCATCGTGGCTCAACCCACGGCGGCCCGCCGCACCACCACTGACATGAACCGCGACCAGATCATTGACCGCCTCCGGGCGCTGCTCTCGAAGCAGAAGGAATTTAAAGGCGACATCAACGCCATCCACGACGACACGTTGATTGACCAGATGGGCTTTGATTCCATCTCGATCCTCGACTTCATGTACGACATCGAGGCCGACTTCAACGTCCAGACCGACGTCGCCGATCTCGTCAAGATGCAGAAGGTCCGGGATCTCGTCGATTACCTCGCCGGCAAACTGGCCGCGGCTTGACCGCCCTCGTCCTTCCGGTCCTGGCCGGGTCCGTGGGCGGCGGTACGAACCCGGACAACAGGACGATACCGCTCTTGAAGAAACTCTGGCAGTTCATCGAATACCTGCTCGCGAAGGCCGCGCTGGCGTTGATGACGGTCGCTCCGGTTCGATTCACGCTTGCTTTCGCGGACTTCGCGGGCTGGCTGATCTTCCATCTCCTGCCCCGCCGCGCCCGGATCGCCGTGGACAATCTGCTCGCGGCCCGGGTTGCTTCGGATCGCCGCGCCGCCCGTCAAATCGGGTGCCGCTGTTTTCAATCCTTCGCGCGCCTGATCGCCGAATCCGTGATCGCCCGAGAGCAGATCAATCGGGAGAACTGGGAGAACTTCGTTCGTTTCGAGGCGTCGCCGGAAGGGCTCGCCTTGCTGCACAATCCCAAACAGGGCGCGATCATCGCCAGCGCGCACCTGGGCAACTGGGAGGTGGCGGCCCGCGCGGTTTCGATGATCCGCCCGGTCAGTGTGATCTACCGACCGCTCAACAACCCGTGGCTGGAACAAGAGCTTCACGGCGGTCGCGGCGGCGAGCAACTGCATCTGATCTCGAAGTACAAGGCCAGCCCGCTGCGCTTTGTAAAGCTGCTGGCGGAGGGGGACTGGCTGGCGTTGATGATCGACCAGCACATCCATGAAGCGGGCGAGCGGGTGCGCGTGAACTTCTTCGGCCGGCCCTGCTGGACGACGCGCTCGGTGGCGATGATGCATCTGACCACGCGGATGCCCATCTTCGTCGCGCTGGCCGCGCGCACGGGTCCGATGAAGTTCAAGGTCCACCTGCAGGGCCCCATTCAATGGCAGCGGTCAGGCGATCGTGAGCGGGACGTGCTGGCCATCACGCAATCGCTCACCGACGAGATTGAGAAGGTCGCGCGGCAATACCCCGAACAGTATTTGTGGGGACACCGGCGGTGGCGGGAGTGAGCGGACTGGACCCGACGCAATTCAACCTTGAGGCCTGCACGTTGCGATCCGGGTAAATCCGTGCGAACCCGCGGGGGGGGCGACAGGTATGTCGCTCTTCGAACCACCTATTCCGGCTGAGCAAAGAATTGTTCGAAGCGCACCGCCGCCTCGTCCCAAACCGCCGCTTCACGCGGTTGGATGGTCTGAATGGGGAACGAATCACGCACGATCTTGCGCGCCTCCTCCAACGACGAGACGTGGCCCATCGCGATGGCCTGCACGAGCAGGTTGCCGACGGCCGTGGCCTCCGTGGGTCCGACCACCACGGGAATCTGCACGGCGCTGGCGGTGAAGTGATTGAGCAC
>CAYXDZ010000260.1:0-5332 GCA_964463815.1 uncultured Verrucomicrobiota bacterium
GGTCTTGAAGTGCGCGCCGTGTACGACAGCGAAGCGGTGAAGGCGGTGGGGATTGCCAATCGGCTGCTCGCCGAAAAGAACCGCCCGAGGTGCGATGTGTTCTGGAACAATGAGGAGATTCGCACCCGCCAGCTCGCCCGCGAGGGGGTGTTCGATGAGACGACCGGCTGGACGGCCTTCGGCTATCGCAGCCGCCGGCTGGTGATTAATACAAACCTGGTCGCGCCCGGGGAAGTGCCGCGCAGCTTCACCGAGCTGACCAACTCCATCTGGCGCGGGAAGTTTGCGCTGGCCTACCCGCTCTTCGGCACCACGGCCACGCACTTTCTGGCGCTGCGCTCCCTCGCTACGGAAGCGGACTGGCGGGAGTGGTGTCGCGCGCTGGGGGCGAACGCGCCGATGATCGTCGATGGCAATTCCGTGGTGGTCCGTCAGGTGGGCCGGGGCGAGGTCGCCTTCGGGATGACGGACATCGACGACATCGTCGCGGGGCAACGGGAGGGTTATCCCATCGCGGCGTTGCCCATCCGGGCGGATGCGCTGCTCGTGCTCAACACAGTGGGCTTGATCCGGGGCGGACCCAACCCCGAGGGCGGCCGGCGGTTCATCGAATGGCTGACACGACCGGAGACGCTCCAGCGATTGGTGACGATCAACGCCATCGAGGGAGTCGATGCACGCGAAGTGGAAGTGGAAACGCTCAAGCCGGACTGGGCGAGGATGCTCGAGGAACTGGAACCGGCGACGGAAGAATTGAAGCAGTATTTCTTGAGGTAGTGCTGTCATCCTCAAGGATGCCGAGCGCTTAATTGACGACATCAAACAGCAACTGAGTGCGCGAGCGGCCGGGGACAGAGCGAATCTCCATGTCCTTGAGCTGGTAGTTGCCGGTCGCGTCCTTCACGAAGCTGCCGGCGGAGAACTCCTTCAGCAGTTTCCCCCTGGCGTCATAGGCTTCCGCCTGGAGCAAACCGAAGTGCTCCTTCTCGATCCAGGACCGCACTCGCGCATAGCCACCTTCGCCAGGATTGGGGTTGATGCTGTCCAAAACGAAACACGGCTGACCGCGCCGCATCACCCCGGGTTGGAGCAATTGCGTGGGCCAGTGGAGGAAGTCGATGCCGAGATCGCTCAACAGAAAATCCGAACCCGCAAAGGGAATCGCCGCGGCGGCACCGGCCAGCAAGCGCGGGCGCTCCGGCAGGTCCGTCTCGGTGGTTGCCTGCCAGTAGTGGTACTCGACGCCCCCGTCATGGTTGCGAATGACGACCAGCTTTTCCGCCGGACCGTTCGTCGTGGCCGAGGAGTTGTAAACGGACAGCCAGCGGTTGGTCTCGATGAAGATGTGGCAGGCGACAGGGATCTCGATGGTCGTGCGATCCGCAAGGCGGCGCTTCAACACCCCCGTCCACTGCGTGTTGGTTGCCGGGCGCAGCGAGCGCAGTTCCGCAGCCACGCGCGCGCCCTCGACGGGGTCACCCGATGGGTCCGCAGCGCACAATGAGCCCGCCATGAGCAGCAGACCAGCCAGCAACCAATTGAGACGGTTGAAATGCATCATGCTTTCTTCAGGGCCAGCGGCAGGGCTTCGCTGATGCGCTCCACAAAATGCACCTTGAGTTTTTTGCGCGTCTCCTCGGGCACTTCCTGCCAGTCGTTGCGGTTGCCGGCGGGAAGGATGAGCTGCTTCACGCCCGAGCGGGCGGCGGCGAGGACTTTCTCCTTGATGCCGCCGACCCGCAGGACGCGGCCACGCAGGCTGATCTCGCCGGTCATCGCGGTGTCGGAACGCACGGGCGTCTTTCTGGCGAGCGAAGCCAGGGCCATCGCAATCGTCAGGCCGGCGCTGGGACCATCCTTGGGCGTGGCACCGGCCGGCACATGAATATGCACATCCCACTTGTCGTGCTCCGGCAGTTCGAGTTTGAGCGCCCGGGCCTGGCTGCGGAGGTAGCTCGTCGCGGTTTGCGCGCTTTCCTTCATCACTTCACCGAGGGAGCCGGTCAGAATCAACCGGCCGGAACCGGGCATCATCGTGGCTTCGATGTAAAGAATTTCACCGCCGACGGGCGTCCACGCGAGGCCGATCGCAATGCCGGAATCCTGGATGCGCTCGGCGTCCTCGGAAATGAAGCGGGCGGGACCAAGCAATTCCGCCAGTCGTTCGGGCTTGATGACGACCGGTTTCGCGTCGTCCCCGCGGCGGACAATATCCCGCGCGGCCTTGCGAGTAACGGAAGCGATCTCGCGTTCAAGTTGCCGGACGCCCGCCTCGCGCGTGTAATCCGTGATCAAGTGTCGGAGTGTCGCGTCGGAAATTTTGACGCGTTTGGCCGTCAGTCCGTGTTCTTCAAGCTGGCGGGGCAGCAGGTGCCGCTTCGCGATGGCCAGCTTCTCGCTCGTGGTGTAGCTCGGCAGCTCGATGACCTCGAGCCGGTCCCGGAGCGCGGGCTGGATCGGGTCCAGCCAGTTGGCGGTGGTGAAGAACAACACGCGCGAGAGGTCAAACGGCAGATCAAGGTAATGATCGGTGAAGGTGTTGTTCTGCTGCGGATCGAGGACTTCCAGCAGCGCGGAGGCGGGATCACCCCGAAAATCGGAGCCCAGTTTGTCAATTTCATCGAGCAGGATGACGGGGTTGTTACTCTCGGCGCGTTTGAGACTCTGGATGATGCGGCCCGGCAACGCGCCCACGTACGTCCGCCGATGTCCGCGAATCTCCGCCTCATCCCGCAAGCCGCCGAGGGAAATGCGGATGAACTTGCGCCCCAAAGCGTGGGCCACGCTCTGGCCCAGCGAAGTCTTGCCCACGCCGGGCGGGCCGACCAGACAGAGGATCGGCCCTTTGAGATTGTTCTTCAACTGCATGACCGCCAGGAACTCGAGCAGGCGGTCCTTCACTTTCAGCAGGCCGTAGTGCTCGCGATTCAAAATTTTCTCAGCCGCGTCCAAATCATACTTGTCCTCGGTGCTCTGGTCCCACGGCAGGCTCGCGAGCAGGTCCAGATAATTACGCGTCTGCGCGTACTCGGCGATGGCCGGCGACATGTTCGAGAGCCGGTCCAGCTCCTGGTCGGCCACCTTGCGGGCTTCGACGGGCAGCACGCGTTGATCGAGCCGTTCGCGCAAGCGCTGCACCTCGGAGGCGTTCGGATCAGAATCACCCAGTTCGCGCTGGATGGCGCGAATCTGCTCACGAAGATAAAAGTCGCGTTGCGACTTGGAGATCGAGGTGGCGACTTCGCTCTGGATTTTTGAGCCCAGGGTGAGGAGTTCCTGCTCCTTGGTGAGCAATGGCAGCAGCCGGCGCAGGCGTTTGGCGACGTCAATTTCCTCGAGAAACTGCTGCCGGTCTTCCAGCGTGAGATTCAAGTTGCCCGCGATCAGGTCGGCTGCCTTCCCTGGATCCTCGATGTTGACGGCCGCGATTTTGATTTCTTCCGAAATCGCGGGCGACAGGCGGATAATATCCTCAAACAGCTTGGTCGCATTGCGATTGAGCGCCGTCAATTCAGCCGAGTCATCCTTGAGGTCCTGCAGGATGCGCACGCGCGCGGTCAAGTAGGGCTCAACGGAAATGGCACTGGTGATCTCAAACCGGCGCAGTCCTTCCACCAGAACGCGCACACTGTTGTCGGGAAACTTGAGCATCTTGAGGACGCGGGCGAGGCATCCGTGGGTGTGCAACTGCTCCAGCTTGGGGTTGTCGGCCTTGGGATCCTTTTGGAGCACGAGTCCGAGGAGGCGGTTGCCACCCACCACATCGTCGATCAACTTGATGCTGGGCGAGGACTCGACAAGCAGGGGCGAAACCATGCCGGGAAAAATGACGATGTCGGAAAGCCCAAGAATCGGCAACTGGTCAGGCCACGGACGGCGCCCCGCCCGAAACATCGCCGTGTCGCCCGAACTGGAGGAACCGCCGCCGATGTTGATGAATTCCGTTTCAGCCATTGTCAGCCCTTTCAGCGTTGGATGCCAACGGCCACCCTTTAGTTCAAGCCCCGGATAAATTATTCGCCCGAAATGCTGATGGAAACGCTCTTGACCGAAGGTTGCGTCTGCTCGGGAACATCAATGCGAAGAAAACCGTTTTGGTAGGAAGCCCGGGCAAGTGACAGATCATAACCGGCCGGCAGGTCCAGAATCGTCTCGAAGGGGCCGTAATTGATTTCCATGACCACGAAGCTGCATTTGCCGGTCCGGCAGCCATCGGAGCGGTAGCCTGAAATCTTGAGCTGTTGATTCTCAACGGTTAACTCCAGATCCTCGCGGCGCATCCCCGCCAGCTCCACGCGGATCACCAGACCTTCTTGCGTCAGATAAACATCCGTGTTGGGTGCCCAGTGACCTTCGTGGGAGGATTCCCGGACGCCCACCGCGTGAGAACGGCGCATGAAATCCAATGCAGAACTGGCTTTGCTCATGATCGAAAGATGGGCGAAGCTAGCTTACGCAAAGAGCCTCCGCAAGCGCGGTTTCACTTCGCCTTTACGATCAACTGCGGTCGGTGGTTCTTGCGGCCCCGCAGGATGGTGCCGGGAGGCTTAGGGGGACCGGCCGCTTCACCACAGCCGCAGCGTGATTTGAAGGGTTGCCCCCGCCGACGGCTTTGGAAACCGCGCCATCCGAAAACAATCACCGTGGTGGCAACAATTGCGAGCGCCACAAGCTCTTGCCAGTCCATGTGAAAAACCTACGGCACAACCCACCGTTGGCAACCACTTACTCCGTGCGTAAAACGCAGGCACTCCGCATCAGGCGAAGACATACTTCCCGGGTGCGCACGGCACTCCAAGTTGGAAGACCAATTTTCATTCAAGCCTCCGCCCGTGCAACTCGCGCTTGGCGAAGCCCTCCTGGTTCACTACCTTTCCGCCGATGTCCCCGTCACTTACCAACCGCCTGGCGTTCGCAGTCATTGCGTGGGTGGTGGCACCCCCACCGGCGGCAGCGGGCACGGCCGATTTCGAGTTTTTCGAGAAGAAGGTTCGCCCGATCCTCGTCGAGCGCTGTTACGAGTGTCACGGGGCGGACAAGCAGAAGGGCGGTCTGCGACTGGACCACCGGGCTGGCGTGTTGCAAGGCGGCGATAGCGGGCCGGCCATCGCTCCCGGTGAACCGGAAAATTCCCGGCTTGCCAGGGCGCTCTCCTGGGACGATCCCGAGCTTCAGATGCCTCCGAAGAACCGGCTGCCGGACACTGAGATCGCGGTGTTAACCGACTGGATTCGACGCGGCGCACGCGACCCTCGCGAAGCGGTCAAAACCACTGAGCAACCCGCCGCGACCGGTCCGCACTGGGCGTATCAACCGCTGCAACTTGTCCCGC
>CAYXDZ010000261.1:0-5326 GCA_964463815.1 uncultured Verrucomicrobiota bacterium
TCTGGAGCGCGACGAATTACAAGCGCCTGCGCAACGAAGCCATCCAGTGCGAGCGTTGGAACATGCTGCATCCGACGGAGCCGGCGAAGACGCCGTACGTGGCGCAGTTGCTCGCGAAAGAGGAAGGTCCGTTCGTGGCGGTGTCGGACAATATGCGGATCGTGCCTGGGCAAATCGCCGAGTGGGTGCCCGGCGGGATGACAATCCTGGGCACGGACGGCTTCGGCCGCAGCGACACGCGCGAGCGTTTGCGCCGCTTCTTCGAGGTGGACGCCGAATGCACGGTCATCGCCACGCTCTGGGCGCTCGCGAAACAGGGCAAGGTCGAGCGCAAGTTGGTCGCCCAGGCGATCAAGGATCTCGCCGTCGATCCGGAGAAGGTGCATCCGGAGTTGCTCTGATTTTTGCGTTCATTAGCGTTTATCTGCGGTTACCAAACACATGGACATCAAACTGCCAAAACTGGGTGAAGGCGCCGATTCCGGCACCGTCGTTAACGTGCTCGTCAAGGAAGGCGACTCGATCAAGAAGGATCAGGCGCTTGTCGAGCTCGAGTCCGAGAAGGCCGTGGCCACCATTCCGTCACCCGAGGCTGGCACGGTGCAGAAAGTCCACGTCCAACCGGGCCAGAAGATCAGCGCGGGGCAACTGATCGTGACGCTGGCCGCAGAGAGCGCGGATGACAACGACGGCGAAGCCAAGAAGACTTCCAAGTCGCAGGATAAAACGGCCGGGAAACCCGAAGCGAAGGAAAAAGCCGAGCCTGGCAATGAGGGCGCACCCCGCAAGTCCGCGGCCGGCAAAGTCGATGTCACAGGAGTGAGCCTGGAGGAAATTTCCGATTCCGTGCCGATGCCCGCCGCGTCGCCGTCCGTGCGTTTCGTGGCCGCACAACTCGGCCTTGATCTGCGCCGGGTCACCGCGTTGACCGGTGGAACCCGGGTTTCGGCCGACGACCTTCGCCGCTACCTCGACACCTTGCAGAAGCTCGCCGCCAAAGGCAGCCAGACTCCCGCGTCAGCTTCCACGGCTGCGAAGCCGGTCGCCGAGTCCATCGACTTCAGCCAGTGGGGGCCGATCCTGAAGAAGCCGATGTCGCAATTGCGCAAGGTCATCGCGCGGCGCATGGCTGAGAACTGGAACGCCATTCCGCACGTCACGCAGTTTGACCACGTCGATATGACAACGATCCTCGCGCTGCGGAAGAAGCACCTGGCCGACTACGAGGCAAAGGGAGTGAAGCTCACGGTGACGCCGTTCATCCTCAAGGCGGTCGTGGCCGCGTTGAAGCAGCATCCCGGCTTCAACGCCAGTCTCGACGAGGCCGCGAGCGAGATCGTGTTGAAGGACTATTTCCACCTCGGTCTCGCCGTCGATACCGAGGCCGGCCTCTACGTGCCGGTGATCCGCGACGTGGACGGCAAGGACATGGTCGCCCTCTCAAAGGAAGTGGCCGATCTCGCCGCCAAGGCCCGTGAACGCAAGCTGACCGCCGACGAGATGAAAGGCGGGACGTTCTCGATCAGCAACCAGGGCGCGTTCGGAGGCGGACACTTCACGCCCATCGTGAACAAGCCGGAAGTCGCGATCCTCGGCCTCGGCCGCAGCGCCGACCAACCGGTCGCGCGCGACGGCAAGGTCGAAATCCGTCCGATCATGCCCATCGCCTTGAGCTACGATCATCGTGTGATCGACGGCGGCAGCGCGGCGCGGTTCATCGTGGATTTAGTGAAGGCGTTTGAAGCGTTTGATGAAGCGGCGGTGAAGCTGTGAAATCGTCCTCGTTGTCGTCCTCGTAAACGAAACCATCCAATGCCCGATCAATTCGACCATGAAAAGCTTGATGCCTATCGCCTGGAGCTCGAGTTTCTCTCGTGGGTGACAGTTCTCCTCGATGAATTGTCCGGTTCCGGCAGGCGGCGCGGCGAGATTCTGGATCAATTGGACCTGGCCAGCCTCTCCGCCTTGCTGAACACGGCCGAAGGCAACGGCAAGCGTCAGCGCCGGGTGCGGGCCAAGTTCTTTGATTATGCCCGAGGCTCCGCAACGGAGTGCGCAGCCTGCCTGGATGGACTGATTGCAAAGCAGGCTTGCGGCGCGGAACGAGCGGCCGAGGGAAAGGCTTTGTTGCTGCGTGTTGTCTCGATGCTTTCGAAGCTGATTGCCCGATTTGAGGATCCCGAAGCGCTGCGGGAGGAACCCCCCGAGTATCGAACCGACAGTGAGCAGGCATCCGAGGACGAGAACGAGGACGATTTCAAGCATCCGCAGTCCAGAGCCAACTAATCACTTTTTGAATTATGACCCAACTTGAATCTAACATCGTCGTCGTGGGCGGCGGCCCCGGCGGATACGCCGCGGCCTTCTACGCCGCGGACCTGGGCAAACAGGTCACGCTCATCGAGCGCGACGACCGCCTCGGCGGCGTGTGCATGAACCGCGGCTGTATCCCTTCGAAGGCGCTGCTGCACGCCACGCACGGCATCAGCTTCGCCCGCGAATCCGCCAAACGCGGCATCACCTTCAACGAACCACAGATCGATCTCGGCAAGCTCCGCGACTGGAAGAACGGCATCCTTACCAAGCTCGCCGGCGGTTTGAAGATGCTCGCCGACAAGCGTGGGGTGAAAGTCATCCACGCGCGCGGCGTGTTCGAGGATTCGCAGACGTTGCGCGTCGAGACGGATCAGGGCCAGCAGTTCCTCAAGTTCCAGCAGGCGATCATCGCCGTCGGCTCGCGGCCCGCGCTGCCCAAGGTGTTCGACCTCGGCAACCCGCGGATCATGACCTCCACCGAGGCGCTGGAGATCGAGGAGATTCCCGAGAACCTGCTCGTCATCGGCGGCGGTTACATCGGCATGGAACTGGGCACCGTGTATGCCACGCTGGGCAGCAAGGTCACCGTCATCGAGGCGCTGGACTCGATCCTCATGGGCGCCGATCCCGATCTCGCGCGGCCGGTCATGCTCTACGCGAAGAAGGCGTTCAAGGAACTGCGCTTCAAGGCGAAGGTCACCAAGATGGCCACCGTCGGCAAACAGATCAAAGTCACCTCCGAGTTCAACGGCCAGACCGTCGAGGAACTCTACGACCGCGTGCTCGTGTCGGTTGGCCGCGCGCCGAACAGCCAGGACTTCGGCCTCGAACACACCAAAGTGCAGCTCGACGACAAAGGCTTCATCAAAGTGAACGAACGCCAGCAGACGAACGACCCGAACATTTACGCGATTGGCGACATTGCGGGTGGCGTGATGCTCGCGCACAAGGCCTCGAAGGAGGCGCGCATCGCCGTCGAGGCCATCACTGGTGAATCGCACGGCGCGGCGCAGGCGGTCATTCCGGCGGTGGTGTTCACCGATCCCGAGGTTGCGTGGTGCGGCTTAACGGAGGCCGAGGCGAAGCAGAAAGGCATTGCCGTCGAGATCGCGAAGTTCCCTTGGGGTGCCAGCGGCCGGGCGATGACGTTCGACCGCGTGGACGGTCTGACGAAGCTGATCATTGATCCCACCAACGACCGCGTTTTGGGGGTGGGCATCGTCGGCCACGGGGCAGGGGAGCTGATCGGCGAAGGCGTGGTTGCCGTCGAGATGGGTGCCACGGCGAAAGACCTCGCGCTTACGGTGCATCCGCACCCGACCTTGTCCGAGACGATCATGGAAGCGGCGGAGGTTTATTACGGCCACGCCACCCACACGCTGTCGGCGAAGAAAAAGTAGGGCCGGGAGCGAGGGTGTCCGCCGTTCGTGAATTCAGGGACTGCGACACGTGGTCCTTCCTCCCGATTGCTGTCCTGCTTGCCGCCCACCGATTTCCGCGTATCCTCGCCGCCATGCCAACGCAGCCATCACCGTCGGAACCTACTCCTCAACTCGCCACGTTTGGCGGTGGTTGTTTCTGGTGTGTCGAGGCCGTGTTCGAGCGTTTGCCGGGTGTGAAGTCCGTCACCTCCGGCTACGCGGGCGGCGGTTCCATGAATCCCGATTATCATCAGGTATGCAGCGGCATGACCGGCCACGCCGAGGTGGTGCAGATCGAGTTCGATCCCGCGATGATTTCGTTCGAGCGGCTGCTGGAAATCTTCTGGCAGGCGCATGATCCCACCACGCTCAACCGCCAGGGTGCCGACGCCGGCACGCAGTATCGGTCGATCATCCTGTATCACGACGACGCGCAGCGCATTACTGCCGAACGGTCGCGGAGCGATGCCCAGACTCATTTCATCTCGCCCATCGTGACCGAGATCGTGGAGTTGAAAAAGTTCTGGCCGGCGGAGGCGTATCATCAGGATTACTTCCGGAACAATCCGCGTCAGCCGTACTGCCTGGCCACCATCCCGCCGAAGCTCAAGAAACTCGGCCTGCTCTGACGATGGCGGATCTGAGCCAGGTGAAGTGTCCGACCTGCGGGAAACGTGGCGCGTGGTTTGAGGGGGATTGCGGGCCCTTCTGCTCGAAGCGTTGCCGGCTCATTGATCTCGGCAAATGGTTCAACGGAGAAAACGCGATCAGCGAACCATTGCGGCCGGATCACTTCGCGGGTTTCGAGGAGCTGCCACCGGACGAATCGTCGGACAAAGGGTGATCTCTTTTTCACCCGGTCGCCCGCTTCGCCAGTGGTGACGTGATCAAAATGCGGCAGGTTGGTTAAGCTGCTTCACTGTGCGTTTGTCATTTCGCGCAGGCTTCTCGCGACGATCTTCCCGAAGGCCAATCCATCATCGGCGCGCGATGAATTGTCCGCATCGTTCGTGGTGTCACCATGAGCAATGCGCCGCGTTCTTGGGGCCGTGACGGTTGGCTCCCACTTCAGTTTTGCTCACAGGCGGGCGCTTTCCGCAGTTCGCGGACCCAGTTCGGACAAACGGCGACCGCCGAGTCTCGCATCCCAATTGGCGCCAGCGAAACCGCTGGGCCACGCCGGGAATGGCCGGTGCTAATTGGGTGGCACGTGCTGAATCACACCAAGTTCAGCGCGCGTGTTAACCGCATCCCTACCGAACTCGAAACCAACTCATGAAAAAACTGAAACCCTTCATTCCAGCCGGCCTGGCCTGTGCCGCCGCGCTGCTGTTCGCCAGCGCTCCGCCGCTCCTCGCCTCCGCGGCGGAGTATCCCACCGCCAAGGTCAACACCACCGGCCTCGCCGTCACCGACACCACCGTCACCGTCGGGCAGTTGCACTCGGCCACCGGCACGATGGCCATCAGCGAAACCGGCTCCATCCAGGCCGAACAGCTCGCCATCGAACAGATCAACGCCCAGGGCGGCGTGCTGGGTCGGCAGATCAAGATCATCGTCGAAGACGGTGCCAGCGACTGGCCGACCTT
>CAYXDZ010000262.1:0-5310 GCA_964463815.1 uncultured Verrucomicrobiota bacterium
TGGCGAAGATCAACAGGCACAAGGCTCCCAGCGGAACCATCAGCGAACCGCCGGCGGACCAAAGCTCAAGGACTTTCTTGAAGAAGAGTTCCATGCGCTTCGCCTACTCCTCCTTCGTGGTTGATACGGGCGCTGGTGCCGGGCGCAACGCCACGCCGTTGATGAATGCCACAGCCGCCTGTTCCATGCTGCCGAGCAGGCCCTTGGTCTGCCGCGACACGACCGCGTGAATCAGCAACGCGGGGATCGCCACAATCAAGCCGTATTCCGTTGTGATCAACGCCTCCGAGATGCCGGACGACAACATCCGCGGATCGCCAGTGCCGAAGACGGAGATCAGGTTGAAGGTGTTGATCATGCCCGTGACCGTGCCCAGCAATCCGAGTAATGGCGCGGTGGCCGCCGTGAGCGCGATCAATGGCATCAACTTTTCTAGGCGCGGGCGGGTGTCGAGCATCTGCTCGTAGAGTACTTCCTCGATCAACTCCTTGTCTTCGTCCGCATGTTCGACGGCGCGTTTCAGCAATTGGCCGCTGGGACCGCCCATATTCTCCGCGTGATCGAGGGCATGGCGTTTCCGGTCACCGCGCAGGTGTTCGAGCACGATCTGCACATCACGGGCGGAGGCCTTGCGGATCGTGCCCACCTGAACCCACTTCAGAATGCCGATGATCAGGGACACAAAACCAAGCCCAAGGATCGGCCACATCACCGGGCCACCTTTTTTCCAATGCTGGAGCAAGGTGTCCTTGGTGGCGGCAATCTTACGCGCGTTACCAAGCGAAGGGTCCAACGGCAGCACACCCGCACCTTTGACGACGAGGTCTTTCACATCCAGGGCGAGCCGGCCGCCGGGATCGACCACGGACGGTTCGGGCGACTTGAGTTCGAGTTCAACCAACCCGGCGCTGGAGGCATCATCCGCGGCATACAGGCCAACCGGTCCCAGCAACGTGATCTGCCCCGGCGTCAGCGAGCCGTCAGCGGTCAACGCGCGACCGGTGAAGGTGTCGCCGCCAAGCAGTCTCCCGACACGTTCCAGCGAAGTCGTGATCAGGGGCAGTTGCCGCCCGAAACGGGCGGCGGCATCGAGACTGGCGTCATCGCCCGCCTGCTTCGCGGCCTCAATTGCTTCCCGGTAGCGCTGCACTTCAGCAATGTGAATCCGCGTCTCGAACGAGCGCGTGTAGTCCGTGAGCAACCCGGCGAGGTAGTTCACCTCGTCCTCACGAGATTTCAGCTCCTTCTCAGCCGCCTTGAGCATCTCGGCGCGTCCGTTCTTCAAGCTCTCCTTGCGTTCCACTTCCTGGCGCAAGGCGATGACCTCGGCCTCGAGGTTGTTGCGTTCGCGAATGAGCGGCACCTTTTCCTCAGTAATCCGCCGCTGCAACGCCGCCTGTTCCGAGGCGGCCTGTTCCAGGCGACGGTCAAGGGCCGTCGCCGCCGTCAAAATTGATTCCGCCGCGCCCGCCGGGAGCAGCCCGATCACGCTGGCGCTGAGAACCAAAATAAATCGCTTCATGGTCGCGGGTTACTTGAGCTTGACCGGGAGGGAAACGTAGGCCGCGACGCCCGCCCCCTGCTGGATGTCGAAGGCCCGCTTGACCTCGTGGGCGATTTCGTTGGCGGGCGACCACTCCCAGGTCGTGGCACCGGGGATTCCATGCCCGGCAAAGCCACCGTCGAGACTGACAAACCACGCCTGCGCCAGCCCGAGGTAGAGCGTGCGCACCTGCACCTCCTTGCCTGCGGGATTCGTGCGCAACTCCGGCACCACGGTCAGCGCGCCGTTGAACTTGTCCACCTGGCTCAGCACACCGACCACCGCCTGCATGCGTTCGGAAATGCTGGCCTTGATGGTCGCTCCGCCCTTCGGCAGCCGGCCCATGAGGGGTTCCAGAGTTTCCTGCAAGACGAGCGGGAAACGGCCGTGCAACGCGCGCACGGCTTGTTCAAACTCCGGCAAGGCGGCCGCCACCCGGGTGGCGGCCGTCTTGAATTCCTCGTTCTGCCCGGTGAGTCGCGTGAGGTCCGCTTCGGTCTGTTTGGTTTCCTCGTCAAGCCGGCCGGCCTTTTCCTTCAGCGCGGCAATCTCCTCCTTCAACAGCCGAATCTCCTCGGCAAGGAACTCCTGTTCGATCGTCCAGTCACGCCGCTCGCGCGCGATGGATTCTTGAACTTCCACCCACTTTCCGAAGGCGGCTTCCGAGGCATCAAGCGCCCCTTCGGCGGCCAAGCCCGTCCCGATGGGCAAGGCGGAAACCGCCACCGCCAGTAAAGTCTTCGCAAAAAATCGCACGGGCGGACACTGCTACGCCCGTGTGACAGCCGGATGTCGCAATTGTTACGATTGCGTTGCAACCCCGGCGGGCTTACTCCTACCGTTTGTGAGCACAAACACCAACGGCCGGTGAAAACACCGGCCGCTGCCGCGCTTTTCAAAGTGAGGAGGAATTACTTTGCGTCCGGCTTGGGCGGTTCGCGCTTCGGAGGCAGCAGTTTCAAGATCTCCTGCTGCTTCAGGTACCAATCACGCAAGGGTCGCGAGAGCATCGAGTCCTGGAAGCTCTTGAAGTTGCCGATGTTCAACGCGGCTTCGACTTCGTCCTTGAGCGCCTTGTTCAAGTCACCCTTGGCCTCGGTCGCCCAGGCGGTGAAGGAACCGGTCTTGTCGTTAAGCGCCTTGGCGGCGGCCAGGCGGGTGGCATCGTCATATTTGTAGTCCACAACCTCGACGTTGGCCTTGTCCACCTTGCCCTTGATGCGCCGGGTTTCGTGCTTGGCCAGGATGACCAGGCGCGCGAGCTCGATGACCCGCTTCTCCAATTGACTGACGGCGTCATCCTCGCCGAGCACGTCGTTCGCCTTGACGCTGAGGTCGCGCGCGGCGTTTTCATAGGAACGTAGCACCCGCGCCAGCACGGCCTCTTCGAGCTTCTCGAACATCGTCCGGCCGCGCTGGATGATCAGCTTCTGCTCATCCTCGGTGAAGCTGTACTTCTGCTCATCGAGCCCGACAAAATTCGTGTAGGCCGGCGATTTCAACAACTTCTCCAGCCGGGCCGTCAGGTTGGTGGCCACGATCTTGGTGGCGGCCGGCACGCCTTGCGGCTCCTTTTTTGTATCCACCTTGAGATCGGCCGGCAGCCACGCGAACACCGCGCGGTCCAGGCCGCCCAGTGTCTCAAGCTGGTTCGTCAGCGCCCGCCAGTGTGCCTGATGCCGCTCCTTCTCATTCAACTCGCCGATGAAGTCGAACTCGTTCTCGACCTTCAGCGAGCGGGTCGTGGACTTGAACCAGGTGATCAGCCGGTCGTGGTGCGAGCCGATCTGGTTGGCGTACATCTGGAAGGAGAGGCTCACCCGCTCCAGCGGCACGCGGTCGCGGGGATCACGCGGCGCACGGGCGCGGATAAAGGTCTCGATCACGTTGTTGGGAATGTTGCGGATCACGTCGCTCAAGTCGTTATAGGCGGCGATCAATGGTTCACTGCCGTAATCGAACGTCGTCACGTCGCCGAACCGGGCAGCGTCCTGATCCGTGGCAAACAGCATCTTGTTCGTCACGACCGCCTTGTCGTCGAAGTAGCCCCACTGGATGGTCGCGCGATCATGCGTCATCACGTTGGTCGTGGCGCGCATCTGCCAGCCGACGAACAGGCCGCCCTTGAAGACGATGTATTCCATCACCGAGTTGCTGACCTGCTTGTCCTTGTATTGGTCCAGGTCCTTGCCGGCGATGTAGGCCTTCACAAACTCATCGAGCTCCTTCGGGCTGAGGTTCGCGTCGAGGCTGCCGCCGAAGTTGTGGCGCAGGCCGATGACGTGACCCACTTCATGTGCGACCACTTCGCGGACATAATCCTGCGAGGCGCGCAAAACCACCTCGTCGGTGAGTTCCTCGTTCGCGAGCAATTCCTGTAACCCGTCGGCCATCTGCTGCGCGAAGGCGACCGGATCGAGCTGGCAGGCGGTCTGGCCGTTCAGCCATTGCATCGCCGGATGCTTGGGTTTGTCGTCGCCCTCGTCCTTTTTTTTGCCCTCGTCCGCGATCTCGCGCATGGCGCGCATCAGCGCCCGTGCCCGCGCCTTGCCGCTCATGCCGAACACGCTGGTCATGTAGGCCTGGCCATGCCGCGCCTGGCCGGTGAGCGGATCAAACAACACGTCGGCATAGGCAAACCCCGCGCTGTCCCAAGGCACCCACTGCACCACGTTGTAGCGCGAATCCGGCGCGGTGACGCCTTCCGGTGCGGCCTCGGCCTTTAGCACTTCCCGGCCAAAAGCGCGGTTCCAGTAGAGGATGCCGTCCTTCACCGCCTCGACGTAATCTGCCGGCGTGTTGGCGCTGTAGTAAAACGTCACCGGCTGGGTGATGTCGAAGCGGCCCATCTTCACAGTCGTGCGACCAGACTCCGGCTCGACTTTGCCTGGCAATTCCCAGAACCGCGCGTAACGCGTTTCATGCGCGGGCATCTCCTTCGGCTCGAAGTCGCCCTTGCTGTACGGCGTAAAAAAGTAGCGGATCTCGTAGCGTGATTCTATGTCCTGAGCGAACTCGCGGCTGCGCGACTGCACGCTCTGGCGGATCACCAACTGGTCGTCGTTCTGCGTCACGGCAAATACACGCCCTTCCGGCACCTCCTCAACCCGCTCGGAAGCGGACGGGTTGAAATTGGCCGAGGTCGCATACCAGCCCTGGCTGAACACCCGGCGCATGCCGCGGTTGAAATCGAGGACGAGGTTGTTGTCCTCCTGCTCCACGATGGGAAAGGTCGCCAGCAGGAGGCGCGACGGCAGATCCTTCGTCACCACCATGCCCTCCGTCGTCTCGTACATGTCCACGCCGTCGTGGAAGAGTTCGAACTGCACCACGCGACCGGACAACCCGCGACTCGTCGCCGCCCCGGACTGCGGGATGAGCGACATCGACATCAGGTATTCGCGCCCGAGCGCTTCTCGCGGCAGGACCAGATGGAAATTATCGGCCGGCTTCAACGGCGGCGGCGGACTCTTCGCATCGGCGGCCTCCAGCCGGCCGGCGAGCGCGGCCAACATAAAAGCGAACAGGAAGACCCCGGTAAACCGGCGGAAACGGGAGGAAGATGGGCGCATAAATGAACGATTGAAGTAACGGGCGCTTATTAAGCCGGAGCCCCCCGGTGCGGGAAAGGGAAAATTGCGTTCTCCTCGGCGTTGATGAACCGAACCGGCAGCCGCAAACTGTTGCCTACCTTTCAGGCACCGTCGCCAGGCGTTCCACGGAACGCAATCGGCGCAGCACCCACGGGAGTATTTCCCGCGGGCAAT
>CAYXDZ010000263.1:0-2867 GCA_964463815.1 uncultured Verrucomicrobiota bacterium
CTCAGTCTGCCACCGCAGGAGATGGATGGCTACGACTTTATTTAATACGCTCTAGATGCGCGGCAATGCCATCGTAGCCGCGCATATCGGACTCGATCGAGAGCGTGATACCTGTATCGGTGATCTTATGCTCTTCCGCCAGCAACGGGGACAGCGCCAAGAGCAGGCCGCCGGTGGCCGCGATCAAGCTTCGTGGAGGTTTCGGATTCCAGTGGGGGGTGTGGTTTTTAATCTTCATTGATAATCGTGTTGTTTTCAGTTTCGTGTTGCGGCCCGCAACCGTTCATTCGTTGCAAGCACTGCCATGACCCTTTCGCAGCACCCGTACCGATCAGTCAGGATCCGGCAAATTCGGCCGATTTACTTGGGATTACGCCAAAAGCGAATTGAGTGGCCTATCGTGGCCATTGCAGATTGCAGGCCTCAAACGGGATGATCTTGCAGATCGCAAGCAGAAGAACATGCGGAGGCGAAATCTCCAGAACGTACGCGCCCCCTGAACCAAGCCGGTTCCGCCAAGGCTATTCCGTGGAGCGAAACAGCCGCTTGCGCTTGCGATAGAGCGTGGCCGGATTGATCCCAAGAATGCTCGCCGCCTCCTCGAGGGTTTGCGAACGATCGATCACCCGGCGGATGTGTTCGCGTTCGAGATCTTGCAGCGTCACGTTCCCGCCGAGCACCGGTTGCCCCCGTTCCTCGCGGGCGGCCGCATCCGTCACCGCCGCCGGCAGATCCCGTGGCTCGATCCACTCGCCGTCGCTGAGCACCACCGCGCGTTCCACCGCGTTGCGGAGTTCGCGCAGGTTGCCCTTCCACGGACTGTTGGCCAGTGCTTGGCGTGCCGCCTCGGAAAAACCCTTTTTTGACGCGCCGCACTGCCGGTTGAAGAAACGCAGATACTGCCCGGCCAGCCTGGGCAGGTCCTTCTGGCGCTGGCGCAGCGGCGGCAGTTCGAGCGCAATGACATTCAAGCGGTAGAACAGATCCATGCGAAACCGGCCGTCCCTCACCGCCGCCGCCAGGTCCCGGTTGGTCGCGGCAATGACCCGGACATTGGCCTTGCGGACCTTGTGCTCGCCCAACCGTTCGTACTCCTGATCCTGGAGCAACCGCAGCAGTTTGGGTTGAATCTCCGACGACAACTCGCCGATCTCGTCGAGGAACAAAGTGCCCCCGTCGGCCTGGGCAACCTTGCCCCAGGTATCCTTCAACGCCCCGGTGAAACTGCCCTTCACGTGTCCGAAAAATTCGCTCTCCAGCAGCTCGCGGGAAAGACTTGGACAGCTCACCGTGACAAACTCCTTCTCACTGTATGGACTGCGTTGGTGAATCGCACGAGCGAGGACCGATTTGCCGGTGCCGCTCTCACCCAGCAACAGCAGTGTTGCTGCCGAGTCGGCCGCCTTGAGCGCCTGTTCGTAAACGGTCGCCAACGTTGGCTCTTCGGTGGTCAGGTCCACCTCCGGTATTTCGGACGTCAGCCGATCCTGCAAAGACTGCACGCGGTCGGCCAATTGCCGCGTGTGCTGGAAGTGCTTGATCAAATGACGCAGTTGGTCGGCACCAACTGGTTTCGTAAGAAACTCCACCGCGCCAAGCTTCACCGCTTCCACCGCCTGATCAATCGATGGATCGGCAGCGAGCGCGATAACGTCCAACTTAGGTGCCAACGCGAGCAATTGCGGGAGCAGTTCGAGACTGCTGTCACCGTTCAACTCCAGGTCGAGAAACGCCGCGTCCATCCGGTCGTCCTCCACCGCCTCCAGCGCGGCGGCGGCATTGGCTGCCCCCCGCACGTCATGCCCTTCCGCAGCCAGCGCTTCCTGCAGGGATTCCCGCACGCGGGGGTCGTCATCGATGATGAGCAGTTTCATGGTGGTTCAAGAAAACCCCGGTCCCGCTCCGTGCAAGTTACCATGACCCATATGGTCATCGGCTGCGGCGGGTGCGGCGACTGGCTGGGCGAGACTATCCAACGCCACCAATGGAGAGAAACCCAAAAGGCCAGCGTAGAGCGCAATTCTCTACATCTGTAAATATTTCCGCTCGGCTGCTCTACGCATTCAAGCACGCCCTCAAAGGCGCGCTCACATCAAGGGTCCAGCGCCTACTCGACCAGCTCAGAATCACCGTCACTGAGATCGCCGAACTGCAGAAGCTCATCAATGAGCGGAAACAGAGAAAGGCGTGAATCCAAAAATCAATGGCAGTGCAAAGGTTTTGCCGAGCCGCGCTGATGGATCTCAGCAATACTGTCCGAAGCACGCAGAACCCAGGCTCGAGCAATCTACATCCAGAAATGCACCATACTACAACGCCCCAGCACGCTTTTTCGCAACTCGACGGCAACTGACGTTTCGAGCTTCTCTGGTGCCTGGCCCTTGGATTTTGGAGCATAATCTCCCCTCTCGCCCAAGAACTCGCTCAACACCTCCATCAACCACGGGGCCGACGCCGCCATTTCTTTCGCCGTCGTGCTGCTCGCGCTCGACGTGCTTTTGCGAAATCGGATTCGCGCCGGGTTCCGCTACATGCTGTGGATGCTTCTGCTGGTGAAGCTCGTCCTGCCGCCGACGCTCGCCGAAGCGGGAGCTACCCGCGCAAATCGTCGAGCGCGCGCGACTGCCCATCGAGCGGATGATGGAAATCTCGGCGCGGTCAGGGAAGGTACCGCACCGCAGAGCTCCCGCTCGACCTTGGGGCTCACGGAAACCCGGGTGCGCTCAAGGTGCCACCGTTGATTTGCTCCAAAGTGCCCGTGTTGGTGAACGTGCCCGGTTGAACGGTCAGAGTCGTTCCATTCACGTCGGCCCGGATCGTCCCCTGGTTGGCCAGCGTCCCCTGCCCGCCGAAGCTGCCCCAGCCGC
>CAYXDZ010000263.1:2967-5309 GCA_964463815.1 uncultured Verrucomicrobiota bacterium
CTCGACGCCGCCCACCAGCTCCACCGTCCCGTTGCGCAGCGTGCCCCCGTTGAGGATCCAGCCCCCGGTCGTCGCGTTGAGCACCAGCGTGCCCCCGCCCAGGTCCAGCGTGCCGTTCACCACGAACGTGCCGCCGGCCCCCTGTTCAAACTGTCCGGACGTCTGCGTGAAGCTGCCGCCCAGCGTGATCGTGCCCGCGGTGGCCCGCACCAGCCCGCCGCCGCCCCAGGTGCCGGTCAGCTGCAGGTTGGCACCGTTCAACGTCTCGATCGTCCCGGTGTTCTGCACGTTCTGCACCGTCAGGCTCGACGTGTTCGTCTCGTGGCGGATCGTCCCCTGGTTGGCCAGCGTCCCCTGCCCGCCGAAGCTGCCCCAGCCGCGGGCCAGGGTGGTCGGGCTGAGTGTGAGTGTCACGCCGGCCGGCGTGGCCACGGTGCCGCCGGCCAGCGCCAGCTCCCCGCCCGTGATCGTCAGCGTGTTCACCACGTTCAGCGTGCTCTGCGGCAGCTCGATCATTCCCGCCGCCAGATTCAAATTCCCCTGCAGGCGGAACGAGTTGAACACCTGGCCCGTGATCGTCCCAAGCACCGTCAGGTCCTGGAGCAGGCCGTTGCCCGTGGCCACCAGCTCGACGCCGCCCACCAGCTCCACCGTCCCGTTGCGCAGCGTGCCCCCGTTGAGGGTGATGTTTTGGTGCGCGACGAAGGAGTCGCTGAAACTGACCGTGCAGTTGTTTAGCTCGATCGGATCAAAAGCAACGATGCCGCGCACGTTGATCGTCGTGTTGCTGAACCGGATGGTCTGGTTCGGAAAAACATCAAAATACACCACGTCATCCGGGCCGGGCACGACGCCGGTGCTCCAGTTGGCGGGACTGTTCCAATTCCCGTTCGGGCCGCCGGCCCAATAGCTGCCGGGACCGACCCGGAAGTTCCAGGTGTACGGGGCGTTCAAACCCAGTCCCGCAAGGTCGGTGATTCCCGTGGTCAGTTCGGCGCGATACATTCCATCGGGCAGGGGATTGGCGAAAACCAAGGCCACGGAGGAGTCCACGATGCCCACTTCCGCCACGGCACCCGTGACCAGCACATCGTCACCGGTGCCGGGAACCTCGTCCGGACCCGCGGCGAACAGGCGGAACGTCTGGCCGGCCACGACGCTGGCGGGAGCGACGGGTTCACTGAGGAAAGCGGTGATCCGGCTAACCTCCGTGGAGCCGACGCGCGGGAGCGCAGCCCGGACAAACGGCGGGGTGGCATCCAGCGCCAGGGTGACAATCCATTCGTCCGACCAGGTGCTGTTGCGGCCTGTGTCAAAGGCACGCGCGCGAAGCGTGAAACTGGTTTGGGCGGCGGTCAGGGCCGGCGTGAGGAAACGGGCCTCGAAAGGAAAGTTGCCATCGTTGGCGACCAGTTCCCCATCGACGTAGAACTCGACGTTGCGCACTTGAACGTCATCCGTCACCCGGGCTTCGACGCGGACCCACGAGGTCTCTTCGGCGGTGGGAGGGTTGACCGCGAACGAAGGCTCCAACTCGATGGTGGGCGGGACACCGAGGGTGTCGGCCGCCAGATAGTTCATCACTTGTAGTCCGGCCGTGTCATCGGCGATGTAGGCGAGGCCGTAATACAGGGAAAGCGCGCGGGCCACGCCCGGAGTAACCAGTGAGGTCACAAATACGGAGTTCGTGCCCCCCGGCTCCAGGCTGTGGAGGTAAATGTCGTGCGGCCCGTCCGTGGAACTGTTCAGGCCGACGGCGGCGATGCCCAGACCCGAGCCGTTGGGTTGAAGCTGTTTCCAACCGAACTGCTGCGTTTCGTTCTGGCGCAGGCGCACAGGCACGGCCGGATCGGCCAGGCTGAACACGTTGAAACCGGTGCTGTGCGTGGTGTAGAGCAGGCCATTGCCGGCGGCGAGCCGGAGGCGCTTGCCGAGGCCGCCCAAGCCGATGATGCCGGGTGCATCCACGGCGTGCAGCACGGTCAAAGCAAAGGGATCGAGCACATGCAGCCGGCCCGGGGTGTAGGCGTAGAGATGGTCCGCCGCGAGCAGCAGGTCCATGACGCGGTCGATGCCGAGCGCTTGTTGGGCGATGATCTCGCCGGTGACGAGGTTGACCAACGCGACCAAGCCATTCTCGGTGCCGGTCCAGGCAAACCGGCCATCCGCCACCACCGAGAGGGTGATGCCGCCGACGGCGACTTGATGGCGATAAACCGGCTCCTCCGGGTTGGTGAGATCAATCACGCCCAGGCCGGCCGGTCCGTCGGCCACGGCGGCGAATCCGCCTTGAAAGGAGACACCCACGGCATTGCCGGGGGTGTCGAACAGGATCGTGCGAA
>CAYXDZ010000264.1:0-5308 GCA_964463815.1 uncultured Verrucomicrobiota bacterium
AACGGTAGGGCGGTGCTGCGTGCCGAGACGAAGCTCTCGCGAAGTCTGGCCGCGCCGCCGAAATCAACCGGCTACCCGCCCACTCTGCCATTTCCGCTCTCTGCTTTCAGTTTTCAGTTTTCCGCTTTTCTCCAGGTAGGGCGAAGCTCCTGCTGAGCCGCGCCGAAGTTTAAAGAACGAAGGCGGGCGTGCCGGGTCGACTTGTCGCGCCATAGCAACATGCGACGGCGGAAGCTTCAGCGGAGGCTGGCTGAGCCGATTCTTTATGGCAGCAGCGGGGTAGAGGAGCGGGGGCCGCTGCTCACTGCTTACTGCTTACTGACGACTAACCACTGACCACTGACCACTGCATTCTCCTCACGCATCACGAATCACTGCTGGCTCCTGTCTCCTAAATTCTGTTCCCTGTTTTCCTTCGTTCCTCAGCCACGGCATCTGTACAACCAACCTAATTATGAGATTTTGGAGGTTGAAAAAGGGGTAACAGTTTTTGGTGCTTGGGAGAGCGAGATCAGGCCCTGACTCCGGACCAGCCGCCGGTACGACCAGCATCGACATCGGCGTCTCCGAAACAGATGCCACACCAGTTGGTTACTCTTTGCAATTAATTGGGATGGGAACCACCTATTCAGAATTTTCTTGGGCTCGACCAGCCGCAGCTTCGGCAGGCTCCTTGAATGAGGGTCAGGCTTTTCCCAGCGTAATAACCGGAACCGTCCCCGACGCCGGTTCCTCCCTCGCGTTGTTCGGCGTGGCGCTGGGCGGGTTGGGCTGGCTTGGCCGCCGGTTCGTTCGCTGACCGGCTTGGCAAATCTCCAAGCCTCCATTTCTCTTCAACTTGCAAGGCGCCGCAACTCGCGGCGCCTTTTTCGTTGGTGCCGTCGGCGGTGAATTCCGCGGCACCTCGGGCCGTCCCAATTGGGCCGTCCGGAACAAAGCATTTGAAATCACGCCGACCTCGCGGATTATTCCGGTCACCGGCGGCTTTGGCCGGAACGCGTATTCGCCAATGAACACCATTTCGAAGTTTACCCTGACCTTGCTCGCCTCCCTCGTGCCGGCCTTCGCGGCCGAACCGCTGTACAAAACTGATTTTGAAGCCACCGATGTCGGTGCGGAGCCGGAAGGCTTTCTGGTCATCGACGGCCAGTTCGCTGTGCGGGAGTTCGAGGGCGGCAAGGTGTTTGAACTTCCGGGATCACCACTCGAGTCGTTCGGTTTTCTCTTCGGGCCCAATTTTTCGTTCAACGATGCGGGCACTCGTTTCAAAACGACCGCTTCCGGCGAGGCTCAGGAGTTGGCGGGTATTGTGGTTTCCGCGCGGGCGCAGGGTACCAAACAGGGCCGGCGGTTTCCGACTTTCTCGGTCGGGTTGTGCGGCGTGAGCGGTTACAAGCTGCGCGTGGCTCCGATGAAGCGGGCGCTCGAATTGGTGCGCGGTGATGAAACCGTGGCCGGCATCGAATTCGACTGGCCGTCGGGTCAGTGGACCCGGCTCAAGCTTCAGGTGCGGGTGGCGGATGGTCAGTGGATCGCCGAGGGCAAGGCCTGGGCGGAAAGCGCCACCGAACCTGCCGACTGGCAGGTAACCCACGCTTCCACCGACAAGCCCAATCCCGGCCGGCCGTCCGCGTGGGCGGCTCCCTTCTCGGGGCAGCCCATTCGCTTCGACGATCTGCTGGTTGAAGCGGGCGGCAAGTGACGCCGGTTCAAGCCGTCGAATCGTCACCCCAAGCCCGCCAGGATTTGAGCTGGTTTCCCGCGCGCTCCCAGACTTGCAGTGAAGGGCATCTCCCTTTCTTCAACCGGCGATAACCTTCGGCTTCCTCACGCCGGCTGACTGTTCCCTCAACGAGTCCGTCAACCGAGCAGCCCAGCATCGCGATGTGCGGTTTGAAAATTTCCGGGCGTCCGAGAATTCGCGCTGCGTTCGTCGGCAACGGTTTAATCGGTCGGCGATCCAACACGAGGTAACTCAGTGGCAGACTGCGCAAATCGATTTCCATCGTTCGCGCAAAGTTCGTCCAGAATGCGTCCGTGAAGACAAAATCCGGCGGCGGGGCGAATTGGTGACACCAGTGGGATTCACCGCCCGGGGCCAGTACGCCGCAGCGGCCTTGGTGAGGACATGGGGCTACGAGCTGGAATTCCCCGCGCAGCCGCTCGCGAATTGAGATCAATGTGTGGCTCACCTCGTACGTGCCCGGTTCCACCCAGAGCACGGCGGTGGCTTGGCTGGCGAGCTGCAACAACTCTTCGATTCCAGCCGGGGACAATTCCGTGAGCACATGGCTGATGACGAGCAGGTCCGCGTGGGCGGGCAATCCTGGCTGAACCGATAGCTCCGGATATTTCTCCCGCGCCCGACGGGTCGCGAACTGGACGGCCAACGCGGAACGATCCGAAAGCCAGAGTTC
Source organism: uncultured Verrucomicrobiota bacterium (assembly GCA_964463815.1). Classification (GTDB taxonomy): domain Bacteria; phylum Verrucomicrobiota; class Verrucomicrobiia; order Limisphaerales; family RI-55; genus RI-55. The sequence goes on from CAYXDZ010000264.1 coordinate 2,418, forward strand.
CCGCGTGGTGCTCTGTCCGAAGTGGTCGAGCAACGCGCGACTGGCCACGCCGCTCCCGCAACCCCAGTCCAGCAAGGTCCCGGCGGGCGGCTGCCAGCCAAGTCGTTGCAGATCGTTTAACACGAAGTCCCATTTCCAGCCGATCCGCTGGGCAAAGGTGGCGTCGTACTGCGCGAGATCGGCGAGCGACTGCCAGTAATCGCGATGTCCGGCGGCACCCGCCAGGAAACCGGCGCGCAGTCGCTGTAGTGTTGACCAGTCCAGCTCCATCAACGGGGTGTGATCTTGTCCGAAGCGAGGTGCGCGATTTGAAAGAACTCTTTGAGCGCGGTGATCTGGTGGTTGATCGCGTCCAAGTTCGCGGGGCGGTCTTGCCGGACACCAGCAATCAGCAGGTTTCGCGCGGTATGCTCCGAGGCGACGAATTCAATCACCTTGGTGTCATATCCCGCCGCCTGCAGTCGCAACGCCCGCAAGCCATCCGTCAGCCACTCGCTGAAGCGTTCTTCCAGTATGCCGTGGGCGAGCAGCGGGGCCAGCGGGGCGGGGTGGCCGAGTTGCGGGCGCAGCTCCTGATGGCAGCACGGGGAAACCAATATCAATTTCGCCCCCAGCCGCACCCCTTTGGCCAGTGCGTCGTCGGTGGCGGTGTTGCAGGCGTGCAAGGCGATCAATCCGTCGAGCGAGCCGAACTGGACCGACGCAATATCGCCCGCGACGAAATGAAGGGAGTCCGCCCGGATCACGCGGGCAATCGCGTTGGTTTTGTCGGCCAGGTCCGGCCGGGCTTCGACGCCGGTGACCGTGGCACCCAGTCCGAGCGTCCGGTTGAGGAGATGCCACGCGCCGAACGTCAGATAGCCCTTGCCGCAGCCCATGTCCGCCAGGGAAACGCTTGTACCGGCAGTCCAGCCGCACTGTTTCACAAGGTGGCCGAGGATCTCCAGGTAGCGCTCGAGTTGGCGATATTTGCCGGCCATCGAGGCCCGCACGCGGCCTGACTCGTCGCAAAGTCCCAGCGCGATCAACCACGGCTGGGCGGATTCATCCAGCAAGTGCGGTTTTGCGTGGTCGTGACTGCGCGAGGTGGTGGGTTGTGTGTCCTGTTTGTGCGCCACCAGGCGGGCTTTGCCCTTGGGGCTGAGCGTCAACTGCCAGCGCGCTTCCGTGGTTTCCAGCAGCGCGCTGCGGAACCGTCCCAGGAGTTGTTGCGTCAGCCACCCGGAAGCCGCCTCCACGGCAATGTTTTCGGTCGTGTCCCGCTTCGCCTCGCGCAAGGTCAACGACAGCTTGGGCTGGTTCTTGATCTGGACGAGGCGCGCAATGATGCGCTGAACGGCCGCGGTGCGATCCACCGGCGCCGACAGGAGGAGCCGGACCAAGGTGTCGGCGTGCAACGCGGCGACCACGTGTCCGACAAAAGCCTCAACTGGCGGGGCGGCATGCAAGGCGGACATCACCACACGGCCACCGAGTCCGCCGCGAAGATATGATCCAGCAACGCGGAATAGTCCGGGTCGGCGACGCGCAAGTCGAACTTGTCGACTCGCACGTCCGGCTGCCGGCTTTGCAGATCGATCACGGCCTCCGCGCGGGCATCCGTGGTGTCGGATTGGATGTGGAGAATGGTGCGCATCTCAGAATCGCATGACGTAGTCGTGATGGGCGGCGAGGCGGGCCAGCCCCGCGGGATCGAGGTCGGGAAAGGGCAACTCCGCCCGGCGGGCCGCAGCCAGTTCGGAGCCGGCCTCCACATAGACTTCCTTCTGATGTTCAACGAGCCCGGGCAGGAATTCGACAATGTTGTCCTCGTCCACGAAGCGCCCTTCACCGGGCAGCAGGCCGGCCACTGCCGCGCCGCCGATGAACAGCGTGACCGAAACTTTTTCCCAGGCGCTGACGCCGGTGGCAAGCCGGATGGCCTCGGCGAGCCGGCCGCTCCGTTCCGGATCTGCCGTGACGATGATCAATAGGCGGGTGAGGGGTTTGGCGGCCGGGGTCATGATCAGTTGAAGCTCACGAACCGGTCGGTGGCGGCGATCAGATCGCTGGCCGTGGCCAGGCCCACCCAGGTGGCGCGGTCGTCGGTTACGAGATTGCGCTTCCGGGCCCCGAGCGCGCAGGCAAAGAGGTGGAGTCCTTGGGAGCGCAAGGACTGAATGCGGGCGTCATCGATTCCGGGGACCGCTTCGTCGATGAGATAGAGATACACCGTGACGCCGCGTTGGATCGCCGTCTCGGCCAGCCGCAGGCCATGCCGGAAATTCGGCTGGCTTGTGCCGCAGGAGAGCAGCAGGCCCAGCTTTTTTTGACAGACATCGGCAGGCATCCGGGGGTGCGGGTTTGGTCCGGCCGCCGCCGGGTCACTGCAGGTTCAACACTTCGCGAATGGATTCGACCAACTCCGGCGGCAGGTAGGGCTTGCGCAGAAAGCGGTCCACCTTGACCGGCGAGCGATGCACCACTTCCTCCTGCACGGTGCCGCTGATGAGGATCGACTTGAGATCGGGCTTGGCGCGCTTGCACTCGCCCACCAACTGCAGGCCGTCCATGCCGAGCATCACGTAATCCGTGATGATGAGGTCGGGTTTGATGTCCGCCTTTTGGAAGGCGGCCAGGGCCTTGCGGGGTTCCTCGAACTTTTCGTAGCGCAGCCCCTCCATGTCCAAAATGTATTCCGCCAGTTCCAGCAGCGTGGGCTCGTCATCGACCACATAAATGAGCACGGATTCCTTGCTGCGGGGAGGGTTCGCCTGCTGAATGGAAGTGTCTGCCACGGTGGCGAAATTAACGCCTTAACGACCGGGTGAGGCAAGCACATTTCCGGTCAGGCGCCGCCACCAAGGTGGGAACGCAAGATTGCGCGTGCCGCCCTCGTTGATTAGGTTCGC
>CAYXDZ010000265.1:0-5305 GCA_964463815.1 uncultured Verrucomicrobiota bacterium
ACCATCCGCTCGATGGCGTTCTTGAGTTCGCGGACGTTGCCCGGCCAGTCGTAATTTTGGAAGAGCCGCACCAACTCCGGATCGACGTGCTCGAAGTTCTTGCCAAACCGCTCGCCCGCCGCCCGCACGAAGGCGAGCGCATACAGCGGAATGTCGTCCGGTCGCACGCGGAGCGGCGGCACGTGCAGGGTCACTTCTGAGAGCCGGTAGAAGAGGTCGGCGCGAAACTGGTTGGTGGCGATGAGCTGCTCCAGGTTTTGGTTGGTCGCAGAGATGACGCGCAGGTTGACCTTGTACTCGCTGTTGCCGCCGACGCGCCGCGCATGGCGGGTTTCCAGAAACCGCAACAGCTTCGGCTGAAGCGCCAGGTCGAGTTCACCAATTTCATCGAGAAAGAGCGTGCCCCCGTCGGCCTGCTCGACCAACCCCGTGCGCGACTTGACCGCTCCGGTATAAGCGCCTTTTTCCGCGCCAAACAATTCGGCCTCGATCAGCTCCCGGGGAATGGCCGCGCAGTTCACGGCAACAAACTGACCGGTGTTGTTCGTGCGATGCAGCGAGGACGCGACGAGCTCCTTGCCGACCCCGGACTCGCCGGAGATCAGGACGCTCGCATTGGTGGGGCCGAGCCGTTCGATCTGCTGGCGCAGTGATCGGATGGAGGGCGACTCGCCCATCAACAACTCGGTGCCGAGCCGCTCGATGCCGCCGTAGAGTTGCAGCCAGAATTGCTGCGTCTCGACGATCCGCGAGATGGCGGTCTCCCAACGCTTGTCGCCATCCTCGAGTTGCAGAAAATCGTGGGCACCATCGCGGACCGCCATGACAATTTGCTCAGTGGGCGCGTTCTGACCGGCCACGATGTAGTGCCGGTTGGCCTGAGCCAGACGAACCCGCAAACCGGGCCAGCCCGGTGTGGATAGTGTCGCCACCGGAATGATATAAACGTAGTCCGCGTAGCGGTGGGAAAGCTCCTGGATCCTCTCCGCCGTAAACCGCTGGCAATTAAAGCCCAAGGTGGAAAGCCGTTGAACCAGGGGCTTGGCCTCATCCGAATCAAGAACCGAAATCGTCATGCAGTTGCACCATAATCGCGGCCCGGAGGCATTGCAAAGGCCAATTGAGGTCAACCATTTCACCGCACGGCGTTTGCGCTTGCCGATTACCGATGAGCCATGGTTTGGGGCACCCGCAGCCCGCTTGCTTCACGGGCAATCTATGCTTGATTGCAGCCAAGCAATGGAGAGCACGACGGAGTGAGCGTGAACGTTGAAGCAACGAAGATGGTCATTATGAGGGAAATGAACATGCCGAGGAACCTGAGTCCCTTGCTGCGCTTCACGCTGGCCGGGCTGGCGGCGGCCATCGCGCTGGGGCTGTCGTGGGTTTTGCCACCGCTTGAGAACGGCGGGATTTCTTTTCTGCTTTTGCTCGCCGCGATCGTGGTCAGCACGACGGTTTGGGGTTGGCGCGCAGGTTTGTTGACCGCCGTGCTCTGTGGTATCGGGCAGGTCTCGCTGGCGGTGCTTGCCGGCGTGGATTTGGTGACCGAGTCCGTGAGGCTGACGGTGTTTTTGATTCTGGTGGTCCTCATCCTGGGGCTGGCCGTGCTCCGGCAGGAGGCTGAGGAATCACTCGCGGAGAGCGAAACCCAGTTGCGGGCCATTCTGGAAAACTCCCTCGATCCCATCGGCGTATCGCGGAACGGTATTCACCACTTTGTAAATCCCGCCTACCTGCGCATGTTTGGCTACGAGCGGCCCGAACAACTCGTGGGACAATCCGTGCTCAAGGTCATTGCTCCGGACGAACGCGTCGCCATCAAGGAACGCATCGCGCGCCGCAATCGGGGCGAGCCGGTCGAAGCCAGTTACGAATCGCGCGGGCAGCGGGCGGACGGCGGTCAGTTGGAGATGGAGGTCCACGTTTCCACCTACCGTCTCAAAGGCGACCAGTTCTCGCTGGTGATCGTCCGCGATGTGTCGGAGCGGAAGGCGGCGTTGCGCGAAAAGGAATCGCTGATCGAGGAGCTCCGCTCCGCGCTCACGAAGGTCAAACACTTGAGCGGACTCCTGCCCACCTGCGCGGGCTGCCGGAAGATTCGCGATGAGGCCGGTGAATGGCAGGACATGGAGACCTACATCAGCGAGCATTCCGAGGCGGACTTCAGCCATGGGCTCTGCCCGCACTGCGCCGAGCGGCTGTATCCGGAGGTGTTCGGAGCCGGGGGCACCGCGCCCCTGCCCCGAGCTCGCTGAACGCCCGCTTCCTGGGCGGGATGGATTTTGTACAATTCGCCCGGCAGATTATAGCTGCCCGTTTTCCACGCGTCGTTCACCTTGGCCGCCATGAAAGGCAGCCCCGACGCTTATGAAACCATCGCAACCTGACCCCTCGCAAACGAACGTCATGCTCGACCTGCTCGTCCTCGGCATGTACGCCGACGGCCACCTCGCGATGGTGGAAGACGAGCGGCTGCACGAGTTTCTGAAACGGCAGGGAATCGAAACCGAAGACGAACGGCGGCAGAACATCGGTGAAGCGGTCACGCGCATGGAGCACCACGTCGGCAACGAAGTGGCGCGCCGTCAGCAACTCGCCGAACTGGCGGCCCGACTGGACGCTCCTGCGGCCCGGAGTCTGGCGCTGTCCACTCTGGAGCGTTTGCTCTGTGTCGATGAGAAGTATCCGCCCGGCGAGGAACACTTCTGGAACGAGGTCCGAACGGCGTTCAACGGCTGAATGCGAACGACCGCTCGTACCCATGAGTGCCACCGGCAACGTAAACTGCCCCCATGATCGCGTGCCCATGGTCCCGCGCGAACGGCTCGGGCTTTCCTTACAGGCGTGCAACTGGTGCCGCAGCTTGTGGTTGCCCGCCGCGAGCTGGCTTGAGCTTTACCGGCTCGCGCGCCTCCCGCCCGTCAGCTTTCACCCCGAGGGCAAGTCGGCCGTTCATCCCCAACGCACGTGTCCGGGTTGCGTGGGACTTCCCCTGCTGATCCGCCATGTGCGAAACATCGAGGTGGATGTCTGCTCGCTGTGTGGCGGGGTCTGGCTCGATCACGATGAGATTCAACGACTGCTCGGCTTGCCAGTCCTGGGTAAAGTGGAACGGCGACCAGCTCCGCGCATCGACCATTCATATTGTAAACGCGAGGGCGGGTTCGACACCCTTGGAACGACCGGTGAGCTGGCAACATTCGGGCTGGATGTTCTGGCGGAAATAATTGGCAGCATGCTGGGCCATAGAACGTGTTTGAAAACTCCGCGCGGGGCGGTTCAGCACCGGAGGTGCGCCCGAGAGCAGCCCACGGGTCCAGCCGTGGGTGCGGGGATGACAGGAGATCAAGCCCCAACAGGGGCGGCAGAACGCGCCTGCCCTACTTCGGGCCTCACCCTCCCGCCCGGTTCAGCGCGCTCAACACCGCCTTGATCGACGCCAGTTCGATGTTCGTGTCCACCGCCGCGCCCCAACGCGTCTTGCCGTCCGCCAGCTTGATCTGGATGTAGGCGATGGCGCTCGCTTCCTCGCCCGCGCTCAAGGCGTGCTCCTTGTAATAAGCCACCTCGAACTTGGGCACCCCCGCCTGGTTCAGCGCATGCACAAACGCGGCAATCGGGCCGTTGCCCTCGCCGGCGAGCGCGAGTTCCTTCCCATCGCGAATCACGCTCGCGCGGCAGCGGAAGACGCCGCTCGTGCCGTCCGCATGAAAGTGCTTCAGCGCCCACGGCGTCGTGCGCTCGACGTATTCCTGCCAGAACATGTCCTTCAACTCCCCAGCTTGGACCTCGCGGCCCAGCGCATCGACGAGATCGTTGGCAATCGGTCCGAACTCGCGCTGCATGTCCTTGGGCAGTTCGATGCCGAACTCGCTTTCGAGCAGGTAGGCCACGCCGCCCTTGCCGGACTGGCTGTTCACGCGAATGACCTCGCGATATTCGCGGCCGATGTCCGATGGATCGATCGTGAGATAAGGCACGTCCCAAATGAGTTCCGAGTTCTGAGTTCCGAGTTCCGAGCTTTTGGCGTCCCACTCGGCGAGACCCTTCTTGATCGCGTCCTGATGCGAGCCGCTGAATGCGGTGAACACCAGTTCGCCGCCGTACGGATGCCGCGCCGGCACGGTCATCCCGGTGCAACGCTCATAAACCTCGCGCAACGCGTTGAGGTCGGAGAAGTCGAGCTGCGGATCGATGCCGTGCATGTAGAGGTTCATCGCCACGGTGATCAGGTCAAGATTGCCCGTGCGCTCGCCGTTGCCGAAGAGCGTGCCCTCGACGCGATCCGCCCCCGCGAGCAGGCCGAGCTCCGTGGCCGCCGTGCCCGTGTTGCGGTCGTTGTGCGTGTGCAGGCTGATGATCAACGATTCCCGATTGCGGATGTTGCGGCAGATCCACTCGATCTGATCGGCATACACGTTGGGCATCGCGACCTCGACCGTGTCCGGCAAATTGAGAATCATCTTTCGCTCCGGCGTCGGTTGCCAGACGTCCATGACCGCCTCGGAAATCTCTTTCGCGAACTCGACTTCCGTCGCCGAAAAACTCTCCGGCGAATACTGGAGCGTGACCTGTGTGCCCGCCAATCGTGGCAGCCGTTCCTGAATCCACTTTGCGCCTTGCACGGCGACGGCCTTGATCTCGTCCTTCGACTTGCCGAACACCACGCGACGTTGCGCCGGCGAGGTCGAGTTGTAGAGATGAATGACCACCCGCTTCGCGCCGACGAGCGACTGGAAGGTCTTCTCGATCAAATCCTCGCGCGCCTGCACGAGCACCTGGATCGTCACGTCGCCCGGGATGTGGCCCTTCTCGATGAGCAGCCGGTTGAAGGCGAACTCGGTGTTCGATGCCGACGGAAAGCCGACCTCGATCTCCTTGAAGCCGCACTTCACCAGCGCCTCGAAGAGTTCGAGCTTCTGCGAGACGTTCATCGGGACGGCGAGAGCCTGGTTGCCGTCGCGCAGATCGACGCTGCACCAGAGCGGTGCGTGCGTGAGGACGCGGTTCGGCCATTGACGGTCGGGCAACGGCACCGGCGGATACGGCCGGTACTTGGTGGCTGGATTCTTCAACATGTCTTTGTCTGTGGTTGCTCGGTCAACTCTGGCGCGACATCCGGGGCGGGAAAAGCAAAACCCCACCGCCGGACGGGCGATGGGGTTGACAGAAAGGTGAACCGCTCAAACCCCGACCGCCGCGCTGGTAAGCAGCAGCGCGTTGCTCAGAAGCAGTCGCAGGTTTGTCGCAATCATTGACGAGAGAAGTAGCCGACCGCCGGGAAGGGGTCAAATGGATTTTC
>CAYXDZ010000266.1:0-5303 GCA_964463815.1 uncultured Verrucomicrobiota bacterium
ACCGTTGTCTTGCTCTACTCAACTCTTGATCGCTTCAAAACGAAAGACCCTGGCGGGAATACCCCGGCCGCCCGATCGATTACTGCACGCCGACAACTTCCAGCGAGTAGATCAGCAGTTCGTTGGGCGCGACCCGCTCGGTCCCGCGGTCGCCGTGGGCGAGCTTGGGATGGACGTAGAGTTCCCATTTGGCACCCAGCGGCATCTGGGCAAGCGCCTCACGCATGAACGGCAGGGCTTTGGTGAGTTCGATGGTGGCCGGCCCGCGATTGTCACCGTCCAAGGTGCTTTCGACGGTGCGCCCATTGAGCGCCTTCCCGTGGAATTGAACGATGGCCATGCCGTTGGCCTGAGGTGTTGGACCCTGGCCCTTGCTGAGCACGCGGTACTGCAACCCACTGGGCAGGGTGACGACGCCTTCTTTCTTGCCGTTTTGCTCGAGAAAGCGCTCGGCGTTTTCGAGGTTGGTGGCCTTAAAGTCACTTACCTGCTTTTGCACGTGCGCGGTAGAGAGTTCATTGTAGCGTGCGATGGAGGCGTTGATCTGATCCTCGGTCAGCTTCAAGCGCTCCCCGTCATAGACATCCCGAAATCCCAGCAGCAAAAACTCAAGGTTCAGCGACGGAAAATTGGCCTGGAGATTCCGCGCAGCATTGACGCCAATCGAGTAACTGATGCGATTGGTCTCGGAGGCGAGGGTCTCGATGTGCGGGAGGGCGCTGGTCAACCCGGAGGCGGGCGCGCCCGCCGGTTCGGCGGGAACAGCATTTTCGGCAGCACCCACCGATGAAACGGCGCATGCAACGAGGATTGCCGAGGTAGAATAAAGGAGTTTCATACGATCAACCAAAGTGCGGCCAGGGGAAACGGTGTGCTGGCGACGGGTTTGCAATTATCATCCAGAAGGACGGCTGTCGAGAATTCGGACTCTCCGCGGGGAGATGGCGTTCAAACCACACCGGCCACTGTTGTTCAGAAGTCGTCTTCGTTCAGCGACTTGTTGTAGCCGTACTTCTTGGCCAGCGCCAGGCAGGTTGCCAGCGGCTTGATCCCACCCGTGCAGGTGGGGTCGGACAGGCTCGCGGCCGCGACGCTGACGCCCGCTTCGAGGCAGCGCTTCAACTCCCAGCCCTCATGCAGCCCATAGAGCACCCCGGCGCAAAAGGCGTCGCCGGCACCGGCGGTGCCCAGGATCTGCTTGGCCGGAACCTTGAGGGCGGATTGCCAGACATCCTCGCCTTTGCGCGTCCGGGCGAAGGCACCTTCGGGGAAATGAATGATGATCAGTTCGCTGACCCCTTGCTGGAGCAGCGCCCCGGCGGCGTGGCGGAGACTGACCGTGTCGAGCACTCCGTTGTCCTGCCGGATCTTGAAACCCGCCGTCTTGCCGGCTTCGATTTCGTTGAGAATGCAGTAGTCCGTGTGCTTCAAGGCCGGCACCACCACGCTGCTGAAACGGTCGCTGTCCTCGCTCACCACGTCCACGCTGGTCTTAAGACCGGCGGCCTGGGCGGAGGCGAGCAAACGGGCTGCACGCGTGCCGTACTTGGGATCGGGTGCGTCGAGCGCATCCAGCAGCAGCAGGTAGCCGAGGTGGAATATACGCGCCTTCGATTTGTTGAAATCAATGTCGTCTCCCTTCCAGAGCGCATTGGCCCCGCGCCGGTGGAAGAACGTCCGTTTGCCATCCCGTTCCTCCGTCATCACGTCGGTGTAGGAGGTGGGCGCGGCGGCGGTGTTCTTCAGAAACTTGGTGTCGATCTTGTGCTTTTTGCAGTCGGCGAGAATGGAGTCCCCGAGGGCATCCTTGCCGACGAGGCCGGCGGCGGCCAGGGGCAGGTCGGTGCCGAGCTTGGCCAGATCGAGCAGCACATTGTACGGGGCGCCGCCCGTGCCCTGGTGCTGGCTGCGAATGTTGGCCAGCGACTCGCGGACGGGAAAACGGTCGATGACCTTGACCTGGTCGATGATCCAGTTGCCGCCGGCAATGACACCTTTGCGCGTTACTTTGGACTTGGCTTTCATAAGCAGAGTGACACAGACGGGCCGGGATGGGGCGAGCGAATCAGTTGCCGCGGGACGGGTTACGCGCCTGTGCGCAAGGAAGATTATCTTTCCGAACCGGGGGCTTCCAGCTAATTATCGCGCGTGACTGAGCCGGCCAGCCGAGGGGAAATCGTGCTGCGGGGCATCCCGGTGGCACCCGGGGTGGCCCGCGCCAAACTGCTTGTCCTGAGCGATCCCCACCAAAACGAGGTGCCGCGCCGGCAGATCGCTCCCGAAGACGTGCCGGCGGAACTGGCCCGCCTGCAAACCGCACTGCTCGCCACCCGTCGCGAGATTCTCCACATCCAGCAACGGGTCGCCGAAGTGATCGGGGCGAAGGATGCCAGCATCTTCGAAGCGCACTTGCTCGTCCTGGAAGACCCGACGTTGATCGATGAGGTCACCCGCCTCATGGAGCAGGAACACATCAACGTCGAACATGCCTACAGCAAGGTGGCCACCCGGTTCGTTAACGAACTGGGCAAGATCGATGATGAGTACCTGCGCGAACGGGCCGCCGACATGCGCGATGTCACCAGCCGGGTGATGAACCAGTTGCACGGTACGGTGCAGACCGTGAACCTTTCCAAGCTCGACGAACCCTGCATCCTGGTCAGCCACGACCTCGCGCCCTCCATCACCGCCACGATGGACCGGAAGCACATCCTGGGGTTTGCGACCAGCGTTGGGAGCCGCACGTCCCACACCGCGATCATGGCCCGGTCCTTGCGCATCCCGGCCGTGGTGGCGGTGCGCAATCTCGTGTCGCTCGTCGCCACCGGCCAGTCCGCGCTGCTCGATGGTTACAACGGCCAGATTATCATCAACCCCACGGACCAGACGCTGTACGAATACGGCCAGATCGTCCGCTTGCGGGGCGATCTCGACGCCCGTCTCGGCCAACTGCGCGACAAGGCGGCGGAGACGACCGACGGCCATCGCATCATGCTCTCGGCCAACATGGGGCAGGCGGACGACGCCGAGGCGGTCGCCAGCAGCGGCGCGGAAGGTGTGGGACTGTTCCGTTCCGAGTTTCTCTTTTTGAACCGCAAGGATCTGCCGGACGAGGAGGAACAGTTCCGCATCTACAAGCAAGTGGCCGAGCGGCTCGCTCCCCAGGTGGTGATCATTCGCACCCTCGATCTGGGTGGCGACAAACTCCGCCCGGACGCGGAAACGCCGCCCGAATGGAATTCCTTCCTCGGCCTGCGCGCCATCCGCATCTGCCTCCAGGAACCGACCCTCTTCCGTCCGCAGCTTCGCGCCATCCTCCGCGCCTCCGCCTTTGGGAACGTGAAGATGATGTACCCGATGATCTCGACCCTCGGCGAGCTGCACGCCGCCCGCCAGATCTTCGAGGAATGCCGCGAGGAACTGCGGCAGGCCGGCATCCCGTTCAATGAGCACATGGACGTCGGGGCGATGGTGGAGGTGCCCTCCGCCGCGCTCGTCGCGGATGCCATCAGCCGCCAGGTCCGCTTCCTCAGCATCGGCACCAACGATCTCATCCAGTACACGCTCGCCGTGGACCGGTTGAATGAAAAGATCGCGCACCTTTACGAGCCCACCAATCCCGCCGTCATCCGCCTGATCAAGATGACCGTGGACGCCGCGCACCAGAACGGCATCTGGGCGGGCGTGTGCGGGGAAATGGCCGGTGATCCCGAACTCGTGCCCTTGCTGCTCGGGCTGGGCGTCGATGAATTGAGCGTGGCCTCGCCGCTGGTCGGCCAGATCAAATACCTCATCCGCCGGCTCACGATGGACAAGGCGCGGGAACTGGCCGCGTTTGCGCTGACTTGCGATTCTGCCGCTGAAATCTTAAACCGCTCGCGGGAACTGGCGCGGCTGGCCGCCCCGGCTCTCTTTGAAAAACTAACGGCCCACACGAATTCATGAGAATACTGATCCTTGCCGCCGGCTATGCCACGCGGCTCTACCCGCTCACCCTCACCCAGCCCAAGCCCTTGTTGACGGTCGCCGGCAAGCCGATGATCGACTACGTGCTCGACAACCTCGCGCCCATCGACGGCATCACGCATGTCTATGTGGTCACCAACGCGAAGTTCGCCGGCCACTTCCAGCAATGGGCGGACAACTATAAGGCCACCAAGTCCCGGCTCGAGTTCAAGATCATCAACGACGGCTCGACCGACGACACGAACAAGCTCGGTGCCATTGGCGATCTGCACCTGGTCTTGAAGCAGGAGAAATTTGACGACGACCTGCTCGTCGTGGCGGGCGACAACCTGTTCAACCGGCCGCTTGCCGAGTTCGGGAAATTCTGCCGCGAGAAGAACGCGCCCGTGCTGGGTGTTTACGACGTGCAGACCATCGAGCAGGCGCGCAAATACGGTGTCGTGGCGCTCGACAAGGAAGGCCGCATCACGAAGTTCGAGGAGAAGCCCGCCGACCCGCCGAGCACGTTGATCGGCATCGCGCTGTACTACTATCCCAAGGCCGTGCTGCCACTGATCGCTCAGTACATGGCCGAGGGCAACAACCCCGACCAGCCCGGCCGGCTCGTCCAATGGCTCTACCCGCGCCTGCCCTTCTACACCTGGACCGTGCCCGGCATCTGGTACGACATCGGATCGAAGGAGACGCTGGAGGAAGCCAACCGGATTTTCGGGCAGAAGAAGTAAGAGCGAACCGCTATGGACGCTTCAGCTAACATGGAGCTGTGCGAAATGGCCGATAAGGTTAACTCCAAAGAGTCCTTCTTGCGGTTTGTGGAAGCTTTGGCCCGGGATGCGGAGGCTGTTAATACAGCGTCCGGACGCACCGCTGATGGCAAAACTGACCTGAATCCAAACGGTTGGGAGAATGGCAGCATCGCGGCGTTTCTCGATGCGATGTCGGCGTGGGCCGCAGCCACGCACGGACTCAACGGCGAACCAATGGTTTCGGAACAGGCATCATGGCGTAGTTTTGCAAGAATTCTGCACGCCGGAAAATTCTACGAGTAGGCGTTGCCCGAGGAATCGGGTTGGCGAAGGACTACAGCGGTGTGCTAACCAATTGCAGTGCGACTGTCAGTTATGGCTACGCCCACTGGAATGTTCGAGCTACAGGGGTGATGGAATCAGTCAAAGACTGAAAACTGACTTCAGGACGGCCGCGCCCCAAGGGACCAAGACACCCTTTAATTCGCCTGTGCTTCTGCCGCACGGTCGCCGTTGCCACCGATTACTGGAACCCTTCGTAAGCGTCAGCCATAGCCTCCCTTGTTGAACGAGGCGTAGATGGCATAGGGT
>CAYXDZ010000267.1:0-5298 GCA_964463815.1 uncultured Verrucomicrobiota bacterium
AACACCACTTCCCCCAATTGCCAGCTTTCAGAGTGGCGCTGGACGCAACCGACGGTGGTTGTCAGCGTGACCCAAGATAAAGAAAGCCAAAAAAATCTCTTCGAGACCATACACAACTGGCTCCTGCGCTCCGCTGACGCGCGCTGGCTGGGCTGCTTCATGCCCGGCAAGAGAGCACATATCGGGGCCAACGGGCAAGCCCCGGTCCTTGGCGGGAAGCCACGATGTTGGCAGGGCGGCATTTCACGGACGTCTCCATTTGCCTCGCGGCGAATGTCCGGCTTATGCTGCGCGTCCATCAATCGCCGCGGTGGCCCGGTGCAACCGCGTTTTTTTGCCGACATGAAATCCAAGTTAATCATTGCCGCCCTGTTCGCCACGTTGTCCGCCCAGGCCCAGAGCGGGGACAAGGCGGGCGAAGTCCAGCGGTTGCTGGTGCCCGAACACCTTATCCCGCCCGCGCCCGTGCTCACCCCCGAGGAGGCGCTGAAGTCTTTTCAACTCAAACCCGGTTTCCGCATCGAGATCGTCGCCGCCGAACCGCTGGTGAACACGCCGGTCGCGATGGAGTTTGATGCGGACGGCCGAATGTGGGTGGTCGAGATGACCGGCTACATGCCGAACCCCGATGGCATCGGCGAGGATGAACCGACCGGCAGCATTGCCGTACTGGAGGATACCGACGGAGACGGGCGCATGGACAAACGTACGGTCTTCCTCGACAAGCTGGTCATGCCGCGCGCGATCGCGCTCGTGCCGGGCGGCGTGCTGGTGGCCGAGATGCCGAACCTGTGGTTCTGCCGGGACACGGACGGTGATCTCCAATGCGACGAGAAGACGGCCATCGCGACGGATTACGTGCAGGGCGACATCAAGAATCCCGAGCACAATGCCAACGGTCTCATGTGGGGGCTGGACAACTGGATTTACAGCGCGAACTACACGACGCGGTTTCGCCACACGGACGGCACCTGGCGGCGCGAGCCGACGGTGTTTCGCGGCCAGTGGGGGCTGTCGCAGGATGATTTCGGCCGGCAGGTTTATGACTCGAACAGCGACCAGTTGCGCATCGACCTCGTGCCCGCCGAGTATCTGCTGCGCAATCCGAATCACGCCGGCCGGAGCGGGATCAACGTCGATCCCGTGCGCAGCCAGCTCACGTTTCCGGCGCGGGTGAATCCGGGTGTGAACCGCGGTTACCAAAAGGGCGTGCTGCGCGAGGACGGCTTTCTGGCCAGATTCACCGCCGCCTGCGGGCCGGCGATTTACCGGGGCGACAACTTCCCGCCGGAGTTTCTCGGGAACGCGTTTGTGTGCGAACCCTCCGGCAATCTCATCAAGCGGAACATCCTCGAGGAAGAAGACGGGATCGTGACCGGCCGGTTCGCGTATCCGGACTCCGAGTTTCTCACCTCGACCGACGAACGGTTTCGCCCGGTCAACGCCTACAACGGCCCCGACGGCGCGCTTTACCTCGTGGACATGTATCGGGGGTTGATCCAGCACCGGATTTATCTGACGACCTATCTGCGCGTGCAGGTGGAAAGCCGGAACCTGCAAGCGCCCATCAATCTCGGTCGCATTTATCGGATTGTGCATGAAGGCAAACCGTTGAACCGCGCACCCCAACTGGCCAAGGCCGGCGCACCGGAGTTGGTGCGGGCACTGGAGCACCCGAACGGCTGGGTGCGCGACACCGCGCAACGCCTGCTGGTCGGGCAGCGGAACGACGCGGCGGTCGCCGGTCTGCAGAAGCTGGCACTGTCCGCAAAGCCGGTGACTTCGCGCATGCACGCGTTGTGGACCCTGGACGGCATGGGAAAAGTCGATGCGAAGTTGATTCGCAATGCACTGGCCACCGGCGAACCGAAGGTGCAGGTCGCCGCGTTGCGGATAGCGGATGCAAATACTGATTTACGCTCGGGTCTCGAAGCGGACGTGCTGGCGCTGAGTGCAAACGCCGCGCCCGAGGTCGAGTGGCAGCTTGCCTTCTCGCTGGGCAATTACCCCTCGCCCGCCGCCTTCCAAAAGCTCGCCGAACTCGCCGTGCGCCGGGCGGAAAGCGTTTACCTGCGCGACGCCGCGCTCTCCGGAGTCGGTGGCCGGGAAGTGGAGTTTCTGGAGGCCGTCCTCGCGCATGAAAGCGCTGGTGAAACAACGACGCCGTTGCTGCAAGCGCTGGCGGCGGCGGTCGTCAAGGAGGCGAAGCCGGAACGTGTGGCCAGACTGCTGGCAGTGGCAGCCGACCAGTCGCAGCAAAACAGGTTGCTTGGACTGGCTTTACTGAACGGGGCCGCCGCGAACCTGCCCAAGGCGCAAGCCGGCCGACCGGCCCCCAAGATCAACGCCCTCGAACTGGGGGCCGAGCCGGAGGGTTTGATCGCCTTGCGCCAGACCGCTGATCCCGCCATCCGGGAGACGCTCGCCAGGCTTGATCCGTTGTTCACCTGGCCGGGCAAGGCGGCGACCGGGACGGAAGTCCGACCGTTGAACGAGACCGAACAACAGTGGTTCACCCTGGGCAAGGAGTTGTACTCGATCAGTTGCGGCGCGTGTCATCAACCGCACGGCAACGGGCAGGAAGGGCTGGCCCCGCCGCTTGCCGGTTCCGAATGGGTAACCGGCAGCGAGGAGCGGCTGATCCGGATCGCGCTACATGGTTTGATGGGCCCGATCACGGTGAAGGATAAAAAGTGGGACATGATCATGCCGGGGCTTGGGATCTTCGAGGACGAACAGATCGCCGGCATTCTCACCTACATCCGGCGCGAGTGGGGCAACACGGCCGACCCGGTCACGCCGGCGTCCGTCAAGAAGGTGCGCGATCAGTATCCCGACCGCGACGACCTGTGGACCGAGGCGGAGTTGCTGAAGATCGATTAGCGTCGGATTGCCAACGCTCACTTCCCTGGCCATTTGAGCCAAGCCGACGGGAAGCTCACGCCCAATTTTCCCGAAGGCCTCCGGCCTTGTGGCTGCCCATCCATCACCGGGTGGCCCCGACGATTCCTGTAAATAATTTGCGGACGCCGGTACCTTTCAGCGCTTGGGAGGGTGATTGAGCGATGGGCCCTGCGGGTGGCGATGTAACTTGGATGCGCCCCCGGCGTCTTATGGGCGACCCCGCAACTGATCGCACAAAAACACCTTAGCTGATATGACCAATTCCTCCGGATTCTCGCTGGTAAAGTGGCTGGTGATCGTTGCCGTGCTGGGCGGTGCCGGCTATGCCGGCTACCGTTACTGGAACCAACCGGCCGCCGCGCCGGTGGAGTTCCGGAGCGCGACCGTTGCCCGCGGGGATGTGCAGCAGAGCGTTTCGGCCAACGGCTCGTTGACCCCGGTGCGCATGGTCGAGGTCGGCAGCCAGATTTCCGGAACGATCACGGACATCAAGGTGGATTACAATTCGCGGGTGAAAGCGGGCGACCTGCTCGCCCAGATCGATCCCGCCACCTACGAACGGGCGCTCGGACAATCCGAAGCCGAACTGGCCAATGCCGAGGCGGCGCGCGAACTGGCCAAGCTCAATTACGACCGCGCCCAGGAGCTGTATGCCGGCAGTTTGATTTCCAAGTCCGAGCACGATCAGGCCCGGGTCAACCTGCTCCAGGCGGAGGCTTCGGTGAAGACCCGCCAGGCCAACGTCGAGCGCGCCCGGGTGGACCTCGACCGCACCAGCATTTACGCCACGATGGATGGCATCATCATCTCGCGCAAGGTCGAGGCCGGCCAGACGGTCGCCGCCAGCATGAACGCGCCGACGCTGTTCATCATGGCCAACGACCTCGCGCAAATGCAGATCGAAGCCGCCGTTTCCGAGGCGGACGTGGGCGGGCTCGAAGAGGGCCAGAAGGTCACGTTCGATGTGGACGCCTTCCCCGGCCGACAGTTCGCCGGCACCGTGCAGCAGGTCCGCTTTGCCCCGACCACCAACCAGAACGTGGTCAGCTACACAACGGTGGTGGCGGTGGACAACGAGGATTTGAAACTGCGCCCCGGCATGACCGCCAACGCGAAGTTCATCACCGCCGAGCGCAAAGGGGTGCTCACGATTCCCAACGCGGCCCTGCGCTTCCGCCCGCCGGAGGGGGCCATCGTGAAAACGGAACCGCAGGCCGGGGAAGGAAGTGCCCCCGCCAAAAAGCCCGAGGTGGAACTTGCCACGAGCGGCCCGTTCGCCGGCCTGCCCGTTCAGCCCTGGGCGCAAGGCGGTCAGTTCCGGCGTCCCACCGAGACCGAACGGGCCGAATACGAAGCCTCCCTGACCTCCGAACAAAAGGCGAGATACCAGCAGGTCATGTCCGAGATGCGGGCGCGCATGGCCCAAGGCGGCGGTCCCGGTGGGGGCGGCGGCTTTGGTGGGGGCGGTGGGGGCGCGGGAATGCCGGGCGGCAACCGGCGGCGCTCCGCCGAGCCTGAAGGACCAAAATCGGGAACGGTTTACCTCATCGAGAAGGAACCGGCGGCCGGCGGCGAACGAACGGTCTTGAAGGCCGTGTCGGTCAAACTGGGCGTCAGCGACGGCACCAACTCCGAGGTCATCGAAGGACTGAAGGAAGGCGAGGTGGTGGCCACGGGCACCGCTCCGGTGGTGGCGGACGCCGGCGCTGAAACGCGCAATCCCTTCAATCCCTTCAGCAACCGGCCGCGCCGGTAAACCGGACTCACGCGCTTCATACCATGGAACCGGTCATCAAGCTGGACGACTTCCGCAAGACCTACCGCAACGGGGCGATGGAGGTGCAGGCGGTGCGCGGCGTTTCGCTGGAGATATTTCCCGGCGAGTTTGTCGCCATCATGGGTTCAAGTGGTTCGGGTAAATCGACCATGATGAACACCATCGGCTGCCTCGACCGGCCGACCAGCGGCAGCTACCTGCTGGATGGAGTGGACGTCGGCCAGCTCAACCGTGACCAACTGGCCGCCCTGCGGAACCAGAAACTCGGGTTCGTCTTTCAGGGGTTCAACCTGCTTTCGCGCACGACCGCCGTCGAGAATGTGGAACTGCCCATGTTGTATGCCCGGCCGCCGATCCCGGCCCGCGTGCAACATCAGCGCGCCATGAAGGCACTGGAGCTGGTCGGCCTCGGCGAACGCCACGATCACCAGCCCAATCAACTCTCCGGCGGCCAGCAGCAGCGCGTGGCCATCGCCCGCGCGCTCGTCAACCAGCCCAAGGTGCTGCTCGCCGACGAGCCCACCGGCAATCTCGATTCCCGCACCAGCATCGAGGTGATGGGTGTTTTTCAAGGGCTCAACGAGCAGGGCATCACCATCGTCATGGTGACGCACGAA
>CAYXDZ010000268.1:0-2209 GCA_964463815.1 uncultured Verrucomicrobiota bacterium
AGGGGAAACCTCCGGGGTGGATCGCCCTTGGATCGGGGGAGACGATTCTTGCAGAACACCCCACGTAAGTAACGGACATGGCGAAGCTCCGACCAGAATCACTTGGAACTACCTGTTATGAATCGAGGCCGATGTTGATGCGTGAAAATCACGCAGGTTGCGTGAGAGTCGTCAGCCAACATTCGGCGGCGAAGAAAAAAACCGCCGAAAACATCGCTTATTTCCGCTCATGCCGCATGGCACCTCCGGTGCTATTAGGGGGTCATCTGTAATTCAAGTTGACATGATTTGTCGCGTTTAATTACAGTCTGAACCGTTAACCCAATTAACCAAAAAACCGTATGAAACATCTTCGTAAACATAAGTACGCGGCCTTCACTCTGATCGAGTTGCTGGTTGTTATCGCCATCATCGCGATCTTGGCGGGCCTGCTTCTGCCGGCACTGGCCAAAGCCAAAGCCAAAGCCTCGCGCATCAGTTGCGTGAACAACCTCAAGCAGGTTGGGCTCTCCTTCCGCATCTACGCCAACGACAACGGCGACCTCTATCCGATGAAAGTGACGCCTCAGTTTGGTGGTGCCTCCGACGCGGTGACCCCGAATCCGGGTGCCGACGGCCAGTTGCTCTATCGCATCTTCCAGGTGCTCTCCAACGAGTTGAGCGTGCCGAAGACCGTCATTTGCCCGGCTGATACACGCCGCGCTGCGACCAACTGGACGCATACCGGCCAAAGCAATGGTGATTTCGACTCGATCTCGGTTTCCTACGCCATCGGGATTGATGCCGACGACACCCGGCCGAACATGCTGCTGTCCACCGACCGCAACCTCGGTGACAGCCAGACGACTGCCTCGGCCACCACCCTCTACACGGGCCTGCGCCGGTTGACCACCAACCCGGTCTTTGTCGCTTGGAGCGAGCGCATCCACCAGAAGTCGGGCAACATTGGCCTCTCCGACGGCAGCGTGCAGCAGGTTACCCGTCAGTTGCTCCAGCAGCAGTTGAAGAACTCGGGCGACGCCAACAACGACGTGCTGTTCCCGAACGACCAGCGCGATCAGCGCTAAGCGGCCGTTTACGGCTCAAGCTTGCCCAATCAAGTCATCAGAAAGGCACCCTTCGGGGTGCCTTTCTCATTTTATGGCTGCCGCAGTGGTTCGAATGATTTCCCGTAAAGGGGTACGGGGACGAAACCCGGTGAGACGCTCCAACTTGGCCACACTTGGCCGACGCCGATGCATATCTTCAAAGCCGGGCGCGTAGGCTTCGTTGTATGGGATGTGGCTCAGCGTGGATGAAGAACCTAGCTCCGCCACCACCAGACGGGCCAAACCCAATATGGAGATCTCCTCGGTGCCGCCAATGTTGATCACTTCACCGCAGGCACCGTCGCAGTCCATCAACCGCCACAGTGCCTCCACCGTGTCATGCACCAGGCAGAAACACCGCGACTGCAGGCCGGTGCCGTGAATCCGCAACGGTTGATTCAGCTTGGCGGCACTGATGAACCGGGGCAGCACCATTCCGTAGCGGCCGGTCTGACGAGGCCCGACCGTGTTGAAAAATCGGGTGATCATCACCGGCAGCCTGCGTTCCCGGTGATGGGCGAGCGCCATGAATTCATCCATCAGTTTGGAGCAGGCGTAGCTCCAGCGTCCCAGGTGCGGCGGTCCGATCAACAAGTCATCCGCTTCAGCAAACTCCTCCTTGTGGCTCTTGCCATACACTTCGGAGGTGGAGGCCAGCAGCGTGGGTATCCCCTTTTGGCTCACGGCCTCCAGCAATACTTCGGTTTCATGTAGATTGGTGTGGATGGTGGCGATGGGTGAGCGCACGACCAACTCCACGCCCACGGCCGCTGCCAGGTGAAATACGAAGTCCGACTCACCGATCAGTCGGTACAGGTTGGGGCAGGTCGAGACCCGGCTGGCAACGAATTCCAAGCGTGGATCAGAAGGGAGATTGCCGGCCTCTCCCGTCGAGCAATCATCAATCACGATGACCCGGCAGCCCTCAGCCAGCAGGCGTTCGGCAAGGTGCGACCCGATGAAGCCGGCACCCCCGGTTATCAAGACAGTTTTTGCCGAACTCATTGCGGTTGGGGGGATGCTATACGGATCTGACCACCCTGCAATCTCTCGCGGATGCATCTGATTATCGAAAATCTGCGCCGCTACTTTTGAAGGCTGTAAAGCTTGCGCCCGGTGCG
>CAYXDZ010000268.1:2309-5261 GCA_964463815.1 uncultured Verrucomicrobiota bacterium
CGATCCGAGTTCAGCAAATACACGCTGCCTTGGTAATAAAGCGGGGTCGATACGTCGGAGGAAACCTCCCGCTCGCTGCTCACCCAAGCCAGATCGGCATCGGAGAGCGTTCCGGAAAGCCCTGCCTTGACCGCGTAAACCGGCGAGTTTTTCGGGGCGCAAGCCAGCACCACTGAACCGGCCGGCAGCGGCGAAGGCACCAGGCGCCAATGAGTAATGCGGTTGGGATTCCACGTACCCCAGCGCCAGAGTTCCTTGCCCGTGGCCGGATCATGCCCGGTAATGCAATCGCCACCCACCACGAGCAGTTCCTTGCGGCCGTTGAACTCGAAGGGAACCGGCGTCGAGAAGGCTTCCAGCGACTCCATCCGGGCGTCGGCCGGCCGGATGTGCCGCCACAATTCCTCGCCGTTGGCGGGGTTCAAAGCCAGGAGGTAAGATTCATTCGGGCCATCAGTTCGGCCGCGTCCGTTGACGGGCCGGTCGCGCTGCAGCACCTGGAGGTAGAGCCGTCCGTCGTGCAGCACCGGGCTGGTGGAGAAAGTCCACTGGAAGGCAAAATCACCGTAATCCTTCTGAATGTTTCGGGACCACACCTTGTGCCCGGCGAAGTCGTAGGCCAGCAGTTCGCCGTTGCCGAAGAAGAAATAAACCAGCTTGCCATCCGTCACGGGCGAGGGGGAAGCATAGTTGCTCCGCTCATCGCGCGAAATTCCCACGCCGACCTCATGCCGCCAGACCGTGGAGCCATCGGCGCGGTTCAGGCAGTAAACCAGCAGGCTCTTGGTTTCCTCGTCGGTGCTGGTGAGAAACACCTTGTCGCTCCAGACGATCGGCGTTGAAGCGGCCCTTCCGGGAAGATCAATCACCCACTTTACATTTTCGGTCTTGGAAAAGGTCTCCGGCAGGCCCGTCTCGGTCGTCGAGCCATTGTGAAACGGACCCCGCCAGTTGGGCCAGTCAGCGGCGGTTGCGGAAACGGTCAAACCGAGAGCGGCGACCAACAGGGAAATTGATGTGCGTGGTTTCATAGCAGAGTGCTCAGAATGCCCGACGGCGGCGGAGACTGGCAACTTAATTGGACACTCGATTGCAGGGGATCAGCCGATTCCCAAGCGCGGTTTGAATGAAAGATTGCCGTTCGATCAAGGTTGTGGGATCAACCAGTAAACCTCCGGCAAGCCTATGAAATCCATCCAAGCCTTTCCTCATGTCACCACGGCCACCACCCGGCGGCGCTTCCTGCGCGGGCTCGGGTTTGGCGCGGCCTTCTGCACCGTGCCCGGCGCGTTCGCCGAGGCGTTGACCCTCACGCCAGCCCAAACCGAGGGGCCGTTTTATCCGGACCACCTGCCGCTCGACACGGACAATGATCTGCTCGTGATTAACGACGCCGCCACCTCGGCATTGGGCGAAGTGACCTACCTCAGCGGCCGCGTGCTCGACTCACGGGGCCAGCCGGTGCGCAACGCGCTGGTTGAAATCTGGCAGGCCGATGCGCAGGGCATTTACCGGCACAACGGCGACAACAACGACAACCGTCAGGCGAAGCGCGACCAGAATTTTCAGAGCTTCGGGCGGTTCCTCACCGGCACTTCCGGTGAATACCTGTTTCGCACTATCAAGCCGGTGAAGTATCCGGGTCGCACGCCGCACATTCACTTCAAGGTCAAGCGTGGCGGGAAGGAGTTGCTCACGTCGCAATGCTACATCCAGGGCGAGCCGGCGAACGAGCAGGATTCGATTTATCAGAGCGTGAAGGACGCCAAAGCGCGGACGCTCATCACACTGCCGTTTGTGGCGTTGCCGGGCGGGGCCGCCGGCGAACTGGCGGCGAAGATGGACATCGTGCTGGGTCTGACACCGTCCGCCTGACCTTGGCCCCGTAATCAACGGGTAGCGGGCTCCGGAAACGAAATCCGGGCAAGCTCACGCCGGCTCCTGCTGACTAATGCAGTGGAAGGAGCCGAGGCCCCAGATCAGCTCAGTCGAGTCGATTCCGATGACCGGGCGGTCAGGAAACACGCCCTGCAAAACCTCCATTGCTCGGCGGTCTTTGGAATCGCGGTACGTCGGCACGAGCACCTTGCCGTTGGCAATGTAGAAGTTGGCATAACTGGCCGGCAGCCGCTGGCCTTCGTATTCGATCCGGCGCGGCATCGGCAGTTCGACGACGCGCAACGATTGGCCGTCCTGATCCCGCATCGTCCGCAGGCGCTCGAGATTCTCCTGGAGCGGTTTGAAGTTTTCGTCGGCCGGGTCTTCCTCGACCACGGTCACCACGGTTTGCGGATCGACGAAGCGCGTGAGGTCATCGACGTGGCCATCCGTGTCGTCCCCGGCAATGCCGTCGCCCAGCCAGAGAATGTGCCTCACGCCGAGATAGTCCTTGAGGTGCTGCTCGATCTGGGTGCGGTCGAGATCAGGATTACGATTAGGATTAAGCAGGCAGGACTCGGTGGTAAGCAGCGTGCCTTTGCCGTTCACGTCGAGCGCGCCGCCTTCCATCACGATGCCGGGCGAGAAGAGCGGAAGGCCGCGCAGTTTGGCGACATGCTGCGGCACGGCGTCGTCGAGGTCGAACGGCGGATATTTGCCGCCCCAGGCGTTGTAACCCCAGTCCACGACGGCGCGTTCGCGGCGGCCGGCGTGATCGCGCACGAGGAAGTTCGGGCCGTGATCGCGGCACCACGGTTCGTAGGCGGGGAAGTGGTGGAAGTGAACGCGATCGAGCGGCGTGCCGAGTTGCGTCAACAGGCCGCGCACCCAGGCTTCCATGTCGGCGTCCCAGACATTGAGGTTCACGTCCTCGACCTCGACGAGTTCCTGGATCAGCGCGGCATAAACCGGCGGGACGGTGTCGTACTTGCCGGGGAAGCTGATGCCGTCGGGGCGCGGCCAGGTGAACCAGGTGCCGGCGTGCGGCTCCCATTCGGCGGGCATCCGGTAGCC
>CAYXDZ010000269.1:0-2638 GCA_964463815.1 uncultured Verrucomicrobiota bacterium
AGGGACGGCGTACCGCCGTCCGCAGCTTTGGGTCAGCGATACGCTGACCCTCCCGATTGATCAAACGGCGATCCGGCAACGGGTCGCCGTTTTTTGTGCTCGGGCAACCGGTCGGTCACTTTTTCAGAATGACGTAGAGCGCGTGGATCAATCCCGGGAAGTAGAAGAGAAACATCAGCACCAGGTTGATCAGCGTGGAGCCGACGCTTTTGGTCTTGAGATAGACCGCCAGCGGCGGGAGCAGGATCGCGATGATGACCAGCAACAGCGTGTTGGTTTGCAGGGAAGAGTTGTCGCTCATGTTCGGGCGGTGGTTGGAGGTTTTCAGGCTGCGGGGCCAGAATGTGAAGGCGGCCACACGCGTCAAGCCCGGACTCGGCCGGCAACCGGAGCTTTTCCCTGACACCATGCAACCGTTGCCGTAGCGTGGCCGCGCATTTGGGAAGTTCCGCTTGATGATCAACCACTGGTTTTATTTCGACTCCGGCCCTGGCGAGCCCGCGTTCAACATGGC
Organism: uncultured Verrucomicrobiota bacterium; assembly: GCA_964463815.1. GTDB lineage: Bacteria > Verrucomicrobiota > Verrucomicrobiia > Limisphaerales > RI-55 > RI-55. The sequence continues at coordinate 515 of CAYXDZ010000269.1, forward strand.
GCTGGATGAGGCGCTCTTGCGGCAATCCGCCGCCAACGGATCGCCGGTGCTGCGGTTCTACGACTGGTCGGAACCGGCCGCGACGTTCGGTTATTTCCAGAAGATCGCCGACCTCGAAACGGCCGCCCCCCTGCGGCCGCTCATCCGCCGGCCAACCGGTGGCGGTCTGGTGCCGCACCTGAACGACTGGACCTACAGCCTGACCGTGCCGCCCGGTCATCCTTGGTATGAATTGCGCGCCGAGGCCAGTTACGCGCAGATGCACCGGTGGCTGGCGGCGGCGCTTGGTCTGCTGGACCTGCCAACCGAACTGGCATCGTGCTGCCGCAAGGAAATCCCCGGTCAATGCTTCGCGGGATACGAGAAGTTCGATCTGCTCCACTGCGGTCGCAAACTGGCGGGGGCCGCACAACGGCGAAACAAGTTTGGCCTGCTGATCCAAGGCTCGATCCAGCCGCCGCCCGCCGGTGTTACGCGATCGCAGTTCATGGCCGCGATGCTGACCGCCGGCAGTGATCAGTTCTCCTCGCCCGCCAGCGTTTTTCATCCCTCCGCCGATCTGACCCAGCAGGCCGGGCAACTCGCGCAAGAACGCTACCGGCGTGACGAATACAATCGGCGGCGCTGATCGTTACGCAGGGACGGCGGTTGGCGCTGGATCGAGCAGCGGGCGCAGCGGGCGGTACGTGTGGGTCCACGGATCAATGCGGCAGACGGATTTGAAGTCGCAGTAGGTGCAGGGCAGTTCATTCCCCTTCCGGTAAGGGGCCACCGCGATGTTGCCCCCGAGAATGTCGCGCCCCATCGCCTGCAGCAGCGTTTTCGCATTGGTCAGGAGGTTCTCCAATTCCGTCTGTCGGATCAATTGAGGGCTGTTTGCGTATGGCTCGCCGTCCTTTTTCAAACGATAGCTGAACTGGCCGCCGCCACCGGACGCGCAGGCACTGTCGAACAGCGGCAGCCATTCGAAGCTGAACCGGCCGGTGTGCTCGAATCGTTTGCCGGGCTTGACGCCGGGTTCGTCGTTGCGATGCCCGGCCCGGCCGGCCGCATCGCGCAGGCGCACGTAGAACATGCCAACGGGCACGGCCTTTTTGCCGCCGAGCAGCGCGGAGCCGCCCGCCACTTCGCTGAGCGCGGCGAGGTATGCGGGCAGTTGCAGTTGCAGCCCGGCCTGCATTTTGAGCGGCTCGAATCGTTTGTTGCCCGACTTGTAGTCCAGCACCGTCAGGCACAATGCGTCCTCACGACCCGGCACGGGCGCGGCATCCACGCGGTCCACGCTGCCGCGAAAGGCCAGCGTGCGTCCTCCGCCGAGATCAATCTCCCACCAAGGCAGGGCCGCCTGGTCACCGCCGATGGTCAACTCCACGGCCAGCGGGTCGAACTGGTAGGTCCGCATCCACTCGATCACGGCAGTGACGAATTCCTGCAATAGCCCGGTGAAATGGCGCGCCAGAAAAACATGCCGCGGATGTGCGGCCAGCACGCCCACGGCGACCCGGTCGAGTTGTTCACGCGCGATGCGGGCGATGCGTTCCCGCGCCGCTTCCGGAGTCACCTGCCGCCAGCGCAAACCTTCGGCGGTGAGTTCCTCGTGAAACTGACGCAGCACTTCGTGGAGAAAGGTGCCCGTCTTGCGCGCATCGACCTCGAAACGGTCCCGCTCGCGCGCACGCAGACCGGCATTGGTGAAGAACTGGAAGGGACACGCGGCAAACTGTTCGAGCCGGCTGGCCGAGGTGCGCAGGCGGCTCCCGTACAGTCTCGCGGTGGCCGCGGGCGACAACCGGGGTGCGCGGTAAGCATCCGCGCAGCGCGTGAAGTGGTCCAGCCAGTCGCGCAGGCTCCGCGTCGCGGCCGAAGCCGCCGCTTCCGGTGGGGACCGGTGCTCCAACTCGCCACCAGTCAAGTTCACTTCATTCAGCAGCAGCGGCCCCAGCAGCTCGTTGGGGTGCAGGCATTCCGCGAGTGGTGGCGGCCAGTGGAAGGTGTTGCCACCGGCCGCGGGAAACAACTTCCGCACGTGAGCCACCAGGGGCGACCCGTTCAACACCTTGCCGGCGGCATCCTGTTCACTCCAGCTCAGGATGACCCGTTCGCGGGCGCGCGTGCAGGCGATGT
>CAYXDZ010000269.1:2738-5242 GCA_964463815.1 uncultured Verrucomicrobiota bacterium
TCCTGTTCACTCCAGCTCAGGATGACCCGTTCGCGGGCGCGCGTGCAGGCGATGTAGCCGAGATAGCGCTCGTGCCCCAGCCGCAGCCGGGCGTCGTTGCGCAGGCTCACTTGAACTTCGGAAAGGGTTTCGCGATCCGACTCGGTGAGCAGGCCCAGGTCGGCGGGCGGTTGCGGGAAAACGCCTTCGTTGAGGCCGAGGACCACGGCGAGCTTGAGGTCAGGATTGCGGGAGCGATCCACCGCGCCGATGAGCACCTGATCCACCGCCGGGGGAATCACGCCGACGGTCAACGCGCCGAGGCCCGCTTCGAGGATCGGCAACCACTCGCGCAACGGCAGGGGAAACGCGCCGAACGCGTGTTCCAGGTTGTCGAGCAGACCGCCGAGTTCGTCGAGCACGGTGAGATGTGCCACCTCGTCCGCCGACGCGGCGGACCAGTTTTCCAGCGTCGGTCTCACTTCAAAATCATCCCACAGCCGGCGGAGCGCCCGGGCAAGTTGCCGGCCATCAGGCTGGTCGCCGAGGGTGTCGCGCAATCGCTCGAACGGCGCGATGACCCGGCGGCGCAGCTTTTCGCAATCGTGGCCGAGGGCGGGATCATCGGCGAGGGCGAGCGGTTGCAACCACTTGCCGCCCTCCCAGCCGCGGGCGAGCGCGATGTTTTCCAGCCCATCGACCTCGTCCGGACTTAACGGCGTCAGGCCGGTCTTGAGGACGGCAAACCAGTCGGTGAACCGCCAGTGAAAGAGAATCGTGTGCAGCGCGCCGCGCGTGAACTCGGCGAGCGGGTGATGCGCGATCGATTCCCGGCGATCCAGGAAGAAGGGGATCTCGTAACGCGTGAACACCCGGCGCAGACCGGCGTGATGCGTGTCCATCTGGCGCAGCAGCACGGCGCAATCGCGAAATCGATGTCCCGCCCGCACGAAGCGAAGAATCTCGCGCGCGGCCAGAACGGCTTCGGCTTCGGGATCGGCGCACTGAAAGAAGGTCAACGCCTCGCCGGGTGGATCGGTGAAGGCGACGGGAGCAGTCCAGTGTGCTTCGAGATGTTGCAGCGGGCCTGGCTCCGAGGGGTTGGGCAAGCCGCCCACCACAGGTTGCGTGAAACGAGAGCGGTTGGGGTCGCGCGTGAGCACTTCGACACTCACATTACAACGTTCATCGACGGCGAACCGCGCGTGGCAGCGCCGGAAAGTCCGGCTGATCACCGACCAGGTGGAGAGCCAGGGCGGGTCTTCCCGGGGTTCGGATTCGAGACAGAACGCGAGCGCTGCTTCACGGCAGAACGGTGTCAAGGCGGCCAGCAGGGCGAGTTCCTGCGGCGTCAGTTCCGCCAGGCCGTCGAGCCAGAGCGCCTCAATTGTGATCGATTCGGCGCCAGTCTTTTCGGCGGCGTGGAGCGCTTGCGTCGCGTGTTCGAGCAGCGTACCGGCATCGGCCAGTTGCTGGTCAGCGAGCCAGCGCTGGTAGTGCTCCAGCAGGAGCGCAAGGTCGTGCAGCTTGTCCGCGAGCGCACCGCGATTCGTGAGCCGCGCGGCCGTGGCGCGGAGTTGTTCCGGCGCGACCCGGTGTTCCTGGAGTTCCTGGAGTTGGCTGCTCAAGAGCCGGGCAAAACCTGTGGCGCGACCGCTCTCGCGGAAGACCTTGAGCCGCTCGTGGTGCCGGTGCAGCAACGCGCGCAAAACCATGATCCGGCCTTCCTCGGAAAGCATTTCGCGGGGCGCGCTGCCGAGTTGTTCGAGCAGCCAAGCGGCGAACCGCTCGAAGGACACGATTTGCAGACGCGTATAGCCGGTCAACTCCGGGCGGGAGAGCAACTCCAGTTCGAGTTGGTAGGTCGCCTGACGAGGCGCGAGCAGGATCAATGGCGGACCCGACGGATCAGCGATGAGCCGCGCGCGTATCTCCGCGAGGCAGCGAAACGTCTTGCCGCTGCCGGCCGGTCCGAGGAGAAAACGCACGCGCATGGCCGGGTTTCAATCGCGGTAGCGACCGAGAATGGTGGTGATGTATTTGCGCGTGCCGGGATACGTCATGGCTTCGAGGAACGCGGCGCTGTTCGTCTCGGCCGGACCTTTCGCCCAGCGCAGGACGTGCGTGCGGCCGGCGTTGTAATCCGCCAGCGCATAAACGACCGGATCATCGGTGTGCGGATAGCGGGCGATGAGCTTGGACAAATACCAGGTGCCGGCCAGCGTGTTCGTGCGCGGATCGAGGCACATGACGTGATCGAAGGGATCGACGTTCTCGGCGACGGCCCAGTCCTCGGCGGCGAGGTCGCGGATCTGCATCAAGCCCAGCTCGCCGGCCCGGCCGCGGGCCTGCGAATTGAACCGGCTCTCCTGCCAGACCACGGCGCGCACCAGTTCCGGGTCCACGCCGTAGCGCCGGGCGGCGGCCTTGATGTCCGCGTCGAAATGGTGGTTCCGCCAGTGCAGGTAGAGCAGCAGACCGAGGACAACGTCCACGGTCAGAATGGCGACCAGCACGAGCAACAG
>CAYXDZ010000270.1:0-3437 GCA_964463815.1 uncultured Verrucomicrobiota bacterium
TGCCGAGCGCGACGCAGACGTTGCGGAGAATGCCGCGACGTTTGGTCCGCAACATGGGCGTGCCGGCGAAGCGTTGCTTGAATCCCGCCTCATCCAGCGCGAGCAGTTCCAGCAAGCCGGGTTGATCAAGCTCCTTCCGAGCGTGCCGTTTCATCAGCCCTCCCTCACGCGCAAACTTGTTCCACGGGCACACCGCCAGACAGTCGTCGCAGCCGTAGATCCGGTTGCCAATCGCGGGGCGCAGTTCCTCGGGGATGGCTCCTTTCAGCTCGATGGTCAGGTAGGAAATGCACTTGCGGGCGTCGAGCGCGAAGGGCGCGGTGATCGCCTGCGTGGGACAGGCCGCCAGGCAGCGCGTGCAGGAGCCGCAACGATTCTTCTCCGGCGCGTCGGGCTCCAGGTCGAGCGTGGTGATGATTTCGGCGAGGAAGAACCAGTTGCCGAGCGAGCGACTGATGAGGTTCGTGTGCTTGCCAACGAAGCCCAGCCCGCCGCGCTGGGCGAGATCGCGTTCGAGCAGCGGCCCGGTGTCGACATACCAGAGTGAACGCGTGGCCGGCGCCAGGGAATCGACGAACGTCGAGAGCGCGATCAGCGGCGGCTTTAACACATCATGGTAATCTGCGAACCGGGCGTAACGGGCAACGATGCCGGGAAGTCGAGACACTTTTCGCCCAACCCCATCCCGTTCCGTTGCACTCTGGGCGGCAGGAGTCCCGCCCTTCCGGGCATAGCTCGCCGCGAGCGTGATGATGGATCTGGCATTCGCGAGCACCTGTTGCGGGTCGACACGCTTGTGGGCGTTGCGTTGCAGGTAACCCATCTCACCGTGCCGCCCGTCCGCGAGCCAGCGTTCAAACTTCGCCGCGTGATCCGGAGCGGTCGCCGCCGTGATCCGGCAATCGTCAAAGCCGAGTTCCAACGCGCGCTGACGGATGACGGCCTTCATCGCTTTCGGTAGGGCGAGGCTCCTGCCGAGCCGTGACTAAACATCCCGACGGGCGGGTGCCAGGGGGAAGCAGGGATTGGGTCGCTGGAGATTTGGGCTCGGTGGGAGCCTTGCCCTACCGGTTGAAACTCGATACACCCTTGGTGCCTCTTCGTGGCCATGAACCGCCTCACCTTCCCGCCTCCCGGCGTACTTGCTCAAAGTGAATGACGATCTGATGCACGACTTCCTTGATCTGCCGCAGCTCGGTGCCGATGAGCAGGTCGGCCTGCTTGTAAACGCCCTCGCGCTCCGCCAGCAGTTCGCGGATGCGGGCCAGCGGATCGGGATGATTGAGCAACGGCCGGTGGGACGAATGACGTACCCGCTCGAAGATCGTCTCCGGCGACGCCCACAGACACACGGTCAACGCATGTTCCTTGAGCGCGGCCAGGTGTTCTGCATTCGCGCCGAGGCCGCCGCCCGTCGAGATCACACAGTCTTTGCGTTCCGCCAGTTCGGCGACGATCTGCCGCTCCAGTTCGCGAAAGGCCGGTTCGCCGTCCTGAGCGAAGATGTCCGTGATCGGCTTGCCCGCGCGTTGCACGATGAGTTCGTCGGTGTCGATAAACTCGAAATTGAAATACCCCGCCAACGCGCGCCCGACCGACGATTTGCCGGTGCCCATGAAACCGATCAGGGCGAGGTTGCGGATGTTGCGGGGCGCTTGCACGGGGATGAAGTAACCGACTTGCGCGACGTTCGGAAGACTCAATTGCGGAGCGGCCGCCGCGGGCGCTTGCTCAATCGGCCAACGCGGTTACTCTCCGCCAGCATGAAAATCTTCTCGTTGCTTCGCCCGATGGGCCGCTTGCCGGCTTGGAGCGTTCTCCTCGGTCTGCCGGCCGTTGCGGTTGCCGCCGATGAACCGACGGAGGAACGCTTCATCCCGAACTTCGCCGCGGGCGAGGCCTATTATCTCTGGAGCACGCGGGCGGATTTCGAATCAGGCCCGGATGCCAGCCTGCAAATGCAGGAAGCCGGCTTCAAAGTGCCCGTGCCGGTCTTCAGCAACCAAGACTCCCGGCTCACGCTCGGGGCGCATCTCCGTTGGAATGAACTCGATTTTGAAGGTGGCTCCCTGCTCGACCGTTCCCTCGATCTTTATCGGCTCCAGCTTCCCTTCGATTTCTGGCACTCGTTCAACGAGCGGTGGAAGGCATGGGGCCGCGTCGAGCCGGGCCTGTTCACCGACTTTGAGGACGTCGATGAGGACGCGTTTGCCGTCACCGTGCTGGCGCTGGCGAGCTATCAATTCACGCCCGAGTTCAGTGCGGCGTTCGGCGGGTATTACTCGCGCGATCTCGGCGATGATCGGGTTTTGCCGGCGCTGGGCCTGATCTGGAAACCCGGCCCCCACTGGAATGTGGGCCTGACCTTTCCCCGGGCCAGCGTGGCCTATGCGCCGACCACTGACTGGTTGTTCAGCCTTTACGTCGCGCCCGGTGGGGCCGGTTGGAGCATTACCGACGAGGCCACCGGGGAGAGCCGCCGCCTGAATTACACCTCCTGGCGTGCGGCGGTCAGCGCGGAATACCAGTTCGCCGAGGTCGGCCCCGCAAAACTCTGGGGCTTCCTCGGGGGCGGAATTCAGTTCGGCCAGGAACTCGAACTCAAGGATGGCGACACGACGCTGCTCGACGCGGACCTGGAGCACGGGCGGTTCATCACCGGCGGGCTCCGGCTCCGCTTTTGACCGCTCGGCCCCGCCTTACGCGGCCTGGTTGAGCATCCGGATCTCGCGCTGCGGGAACGGAATCGAAATGTTGCGGCGCCGGAACTCCTCGACGATGCCCTGGTTGACCTCGCCAATGGCCTTGCCGTAGTCCGGCACGTTGACCCACGGCTTGACCGCGATGTTGATCGAGGAATCACCGGTGGCGATCACGCGGATGACCGGCGCGGGGTCCTTGAGGCAACGACCGCTGGCTTGCAACACCGACTGGATCGCGGCGATGGCGGCGTTCAAATCGGTGGCATAGGCCACGCCCACCACGACATCGAGCTGCCGGATGCGGCCGTAGTTGTGCAGAATTTCACCGACGATCTTGCGGTTGGGGACGAGCACGCGCGAAAGATCGGGATGACTGAGCGTGGTCATGAACAGCTCGATGCTTTCCACACGACCCTCCTCGCCGGCCATCGACACGTACTCGCCCACCCGGAACGGCCGCGTGAAGATGATCGTGAGCCCGGCCACCAAGTTGCCCAGCACGCCCTGCATCGCGAGGCCGACACCGACGCCCGCGATGCCGAGGCCGGCGATCAAGGGCAGCAGTTCCACCCCGAGGTTCTGCAACGCCATCATCAGAAATACCGCCAGCACCGCAATCCGGGCAACCCGCACCAGCAACATGCGCAAGGGCGGTTCCATTTCGAGCTTGTTCAGCCAGCCGTTCAACACCCCGCCCAACCAGCGGCCGGCGAAGAAGCCGATGACCAGGATGAC
>CAYXDZ010000270.1:3537-5225 GCA_964463815.1 uncultured Verrucomicrobiota bacterium
AATGGTGAACCGCCACCTCAACCTCGTGTTCGCCACCGCCCGGCGGATTCTCGGCGATCCCCAACTCGCGGAGGAAGTCGCGCAAGGTGTCTTTCTGCTCCTCGCCCGGAAGGCCGGTGAAATTGGCGACCAGCGACCGCTGGCCGGCTGGCTCTATCACACCGCCCGGCATCACGCCCTCAATGCCTGCCGCGCCGAGGGCCGTCGCCGTCAACGCGAACAAACCGCCGCCGCCATGCAGACCCACGAGACCCCGCTCGAACCCGAATGGATCGCCGCCGAGCTTGAGGGCGCGCTGGAGGAACTCCCGGCCGAGGACCGCGACGCGCTCGTGCTGCGGTTCCTGGACAACCGCCAGTTGCGCGAAGTCGGCGTCGAGCTGGGCATCAGTGAGGAGGCCGCCCGCAAGCGCGTGAGCCGCGCGCTCGACAAACTGCGCGGCATCTTCGGCAAACGCGGCGTCGCCCTCTCGACCGGCCTGCTCACCACCGCGTTGGCCGCCCAGGCGGGAGCCGTCGCTCCGGCCGGACTGGGTGCCAGCATTGTCGCCAGCGCCCTGACCGGACTGACCGCCGCTTCCGCCACCGCCCTCACCGCCACGCAAACCACCACGACCCTTATGAACCTGCTCAACCTGAAAACCACCACCGCCATCCTCGGAGCCGCCGCCGTCACTGGAACCACCACCTACCTCGTGCAGGAACGCAAAGCCGAGCAATTGCGCGCAGACTACCAGACGCTCAACGAAACCCACGGCAAGCTGGCCAACGACCAGCAGGAGGCGCTGGCTTTGATCCTACTGCGGGATGAACAGATTGAGCGGCTCAAGCGGGATGTGGCGGATTTGCCGCGGTTGCGCGGGGAGGTGGATGGACTCAGCCGAAAGCTGGCAGAGCTTGAAGCTCTCCGCGCAAAGAACATCGAACTTGAGAAGGCGTTGCAACAAGTCGCTAACCGGCTTCACGGGTAAGTGACAACCAACACGGCGCTGGTTCAAGCGAGCGAGCATGAACTGCAAGAAAAGGGCGCTGTACGAATGAAGGAGATGCGACAGATCGGACTCGCAGGAGTTATGCACGCCGACGATTTCGACGGGTGGTTTCCACAGAGTCTCCAGGAAGCAGACCCGTATCTCAACGGGGGAATCTCCCTGAACCCAGGGCGTTTGCCGATCGATTATGCGAGTGTCGAGCTTCTGTTCTCCGGGCACAGGTCGGACATCAAACAACCCGGCCGGACGATCATCGCCCGCAGCGTCGAGTTTGAGTCGTCGGCGCTGGGCGATAAGTTCTGGCGCTATTACGTGTTTGATGATGGGCATACTGAAATGAAGTGGGGTGACAGCCATCAAGAGATCACCGCTTGGGAGAACGACCGCATCATTCCGCCCGAGCTGCAATCCAAGCGCCCGTGATTGACGGTTGCCGCGCCAGCGTCGTTTAGTGCGGTGGCAGCTCGCCGCGTCGAAGCAATGCGAAGGCGGGAGCACAGCGGCGACACCGCTTTCGCACGCACCAGACGGGTTGGAAACGCCCGCACCTCTTGTTCGCTCGAAAGCGCCGTCGCCACTGCGTTGTGCCGTCGCAGACCAAAGCCTGGCGGAGACTTGCCGCCGAAAGGGCGACATTCCTTCCGTCCCGAGGCGGGACTGGGCGACAGGAGTGTCACCCTTCCGGTTGGAAACGGTC
>CAYXDZ010000271.1:0-5219 GCA_964463815.1 uncultured Verrucomicrobiota bacterium
ACTGCCGGGCCGGGCGCAACCCATGCCCCGCTCTCGAAATCCTGCAAAGACAGATTAGGGCAGGGATCGCGTGAAGGCCATCAGCCGGGGGCGGGTTGGACTTCAGCAAAATGCTGGCGCGGTCAGGCAAAGGCTGATCCGGGGCCGGCCGGGTGCAACCCGAGGCCGGAACATCTCGGTGGGTTGGCCGGAAATCCACGAGCTTGGTGCGCCGGAGTGCGGCAGGAGTTTTCGCCTCGGCTGTCGTGAGTTCGTTCATGATCTCATTTCTGCGCCGACGGTTCGGGCAGAGGCAGCGGCGCTTTCGGCGCCACCAGATTCAAGTCCACCTCCTCGGCTTCAGCGAGGTCCATGACCCGGCCGCCGAACCCGATCCGAACCGGCCCTGCGGGACAATGCACGGCGCGGACCTTCAGAACTTCGTGCGTCGCGTCCAGGCAGAGCGAGGCCTGGCGATAGCGGAGGCGCAGGCGCAGTCGCCTGAGCTCGTTGGGGAGCTGTGGATCCAGCCACAGGATTTCGTGTCGCAACTCGATACCCAGGTAGCAGCGCTGGACCAGGTCCACGGTGCCGGCCATGGCGCCCAAATGGATGCCTTCGGGCGTGGTGCCGCCCTGCACGTCGGCCACGTCACTTTGCAGCGCCTCGGTGAACAATTCCCACGAGCGGGCGCGATCCGACCGGGCTAGCACCCAGGCGCTGACCACCTGGCTGAGTGTCGAGCCGTTCGAAGTGCGCTGGAGATAGTAGTCGACGTTGCGCGGGATCATCGCCGGATCGAAGGTGTAGCCGAGGCGCTCGAAGAGTTGTTGCAGTTCCTCTGCGGTGAAAAGGTAGAAAAGCATGAGCACGTCGGCCTGTTTGGACGCCTTGTAGCGGTTGGGCGTGTCGCCTTCGGCTTCGAGGATGCGGTCCAGGCGCATGGCCGGCCCGTGCTTCTTGCGGTAATTGTCCCAATCGAATTCCTGCAGCGCGGCGTAGCCCTCGAACTGGCTGAGGATACCGTCGTCGTGGAACACGAGTCGCATCCGGCGGCTGATGTCCTCCCACCGCTGGATTTCCTCGTCGTTCAGGGCCAACTTTTGCCGAATTCGCGCGCAATGTTCGGCGGGCAGGATTTTGACCAGATCCAGCGCCCGCCAGAGCAGCCAGACCGCCATGAGGTTTGTGTAGGCGTTGTTGTTCAGGCCGGGTTGGTCCGCGTCGGGATAGGCGTCGTGGTATTCATCCGGTCCCATCACGCCGCGGATTTCGTAGCGGCCGAGTTCCGGGTTAAAGGTGGCCAGGCTGGCCCAGAATCGGGCGATTTCCAGAATGACTTCCGCGCCGTGATAGCACAGGAACTCCAGATCGCCGCTGACCTGATAGAACTGCCAGAGGTTATAGACAATGGCGCCGTTCACGTGCCGCTGAAGGTGCGAATGATCGGGGAGCCAGCGGCCGGACTTGGGGTTTAAGTGAACCACCTGCGTTTCCTCGCGCCCGTCGCTGCCGCTCTGCCACGGATACATTGCCCCGGCGTGACCGGCAGCCCGCGCGGCCCAGCGGGCGGCGTCCAAGCGGCGTTGGCGGTATTTCAACAGGGCACGCGTAATATCCGGAATGCGCAGGTTGAGCAGCGGAAAGATGAACAACTCATCCCAGAAAACATGCCCGCGATAGGCCTCACCATGCCAGCCCCGCGAAGGCACGCCGGCGTCCCGATCCAATGTGTGCGGCGACGTGGTTTGGAGCAGATGAAAGATGTGCAGATGCAGAATCAGGGAGGTGTGATTAGGCGTGTCCGTAGGATTGGCCAGCTCTAACTCGATATCAAACTGGTCCCAAAGCCGCTCCCACGCCTGCATGTGGCTCCGCATTAACGCGGTGAAACCTCCGGCTTCGACGATTTCTTCGCGCGCCGCCAATCCGCACTCGGCGATGGCATGGTCCCGCGAAGCAAACAAGGCGACCACCTTCTCGGCGCGCAGCGTTTGGCCCTCGGCGATTTCAAACTCGACGTGTTGGGCAACGTAACCCGGCTCTTCAACGACCCGAACCGGTCGTTCGAGCGCTTGATCCGAAGCAAACAGCCGCAGCCGCGCCGCCTCGGCGATGCGGAGTTCGGACTGGGAAGTCTGGACCTTGAGATAGACGCCAGCGTCCCCCAACCGGGAGGTTTCGATGGGCACCAGATGTTTGCCGTTGAGATTGCGGTAACGCGCGACGCCGCTGTTCACCACGCGTCCGTCGAGCGCGGAACGGAGTTCCATCCGTCCGGACCAATTCTCCGCCAGCCAGGTCGTTTCCAATCCGGCCAAGTGGGGTTGGGCCATGGAAACCAACCGGCGTTGTGTGAGGGTGGTGCGCCGGTCGTTCGCGTCGCGGAAGCGCACAGTCCGGGTGAGCAGACCGGCCTGCAGGTTCAATTCCTGACGGCAGGAGAGAACCTCGACTTTGCGGAGATCAAACCAATCGCCGTCCTCGATGCGGAACGAGAGCGACAGCCAGTTCGGTAGATTCACCAGGTCTTCGTTCTCCACCACGCGCCCGGCGATCTCGGTTTTCAGCCGGTTGTAGCCGCCCGCGAGATAAGTGCCGGGATAATGCACGTCGTCGGCCGCCGACTCCGGCGCCGCGCCGCGCGTGGCGAAGTAGCCGTTGCCCAGCGTGCAGAGCGCCTCGCGCAGGCCCTCAGTGGCCGGATCGAATCCTTCGTAAACCAGATTCCAATTGTTCATACGCCGGCTGCTTTCCGGTACGCCACGACTTGGGCCAAAAAGGCACCGACCTCCGCCGGATTCTCCAGCGCGTAACGCGCGGCAGTCGGGCGCGGTTCGTCGCGCACCACGATCCCCGCCCCGTGCTCACGCAACGCGCCAAAGGCGTCTTCGTCGGTCAAATCGTCGCCGATGTAAATTGGGAGCACCTCCGGCGAGTCCAGATCAAGCGCCTGTAGCAGCCACGACACGGCCCGGCCCTTGTGCCAGTCAATGTGAGGCTGAAGCTCGAAGACTTTTTTGCCATGTCCCTTGCGGAGACTCGGGTGCTGGGCGGCCGTCATGTCCACGAGAGGTTCGACTTCTGGCACCCTTCTCTCGTCCACGTTGCGGAAATGAACGGCAATGGAGTATTTCTTGCGCTCGATCTGGGCGCCGGGGATGGCTGCTGTCTTCTCTCGCAAGAAGGCTTCGGCTTTATCGAGGTCCGCCAAACACGTTCGGGCTTCCGGATTCTCCTTGCGCAATCCGCCTGGCCCCACAATGTCAAAACCGTGGCTTCCCGCATAAACGATTTCGTCCAGACCCACACGCTCGCGCACGTCGGCCAAATCCCGGCCGCTGATGACGGCGACGGGGCACACATGGGCAAGTCGCCTGACGATCTCGCGTATGTCATCACCGAGCTGTGCATCCTCCGGATGCGCCACAATCGGCGTCAGGGTGCCGTCATAATCCAGAAACAGCGCCAGCCTTTGTGTGCCAGACGGAAGGATTTGATCCACCTGAGCGAGGGCCGAAGGCAAGTCCGTAGTGCTCATGATGGGCGCGGCGGTTTCATCCTCAAGGCCCACTTCCGCCAGATCCGACACGACCACATGCGCGCCGTGTTCCTTGAGGCGCTCGGGTTTGCCGGTGCGATCCACTCCAATCACCAAACCAAAACCGCCCTGCCGCCCCGCGGCCACGCCCGCCACGGCGTCCTCGACGACCACGGTGCGGGATGGCTCGACCGCGAGCCGCTTCGCAGCCTCCACGAAAACATCCGGCGCGGGTTTGCCTTTAAGCTTGAGCATGGTTGATTCCACACCATCCACCTGGGCGTCGAACAAGTCCTGGATCTCCGCGGCCTGCAACACCGCCGAGCAGTTCTCACTGGCCGAGATGATGGCGACCTTGAAGCCTCGCTCACGCAGTTCCCGGATGAGTCGGACGGTCGAGTCATACACCTGGACACCGGCGCGCTCGAGGTGTTGCTGGAAGAGAAGATTCTTCCGGTTACCCAGACCGCAGACCGTCTCTTTCTCCGGCGGGTCGTCCGGGTGGCCGTAAGGGATCTCAATTCCTTTCGCGCTCAGAAAACTCTGAATGCCATCGTAACGCGGCTTGCCGTCCACGTAGAGGCGGTAGTCACCGTCAATGTCGAAGGGTTCATACACCGGCAGGCCCCGCCGATGACGCTCCGCCCGATATTCATCAAACAACTGTTTCCAAGCAGCCGCGTGAACCCTGGCGGTGCGCGTGACGACGCCGTCGAGGTCGAAGATCACAGCGTCAAACCGGCTTGGGGTGATGGCAGAGTTTTGGGCGGGGGAGGTCATATCACGTCAGAATCCATTTTCAAGTGGTTGGTCGGCGGCGCAAAATAAGTACTGGGCACGGTGCATGACGGGACACCCGTTCGGCGGTGCTGCCGAGCACCACACGCTTCAGACCGGTAAGGCCGTGGGTTGCGATGATGATGAGGTCAGCACGGATGGCTCGCGCGGTGGCGGCGATCTGGTCATACGCCGTTCCTTTTCGGACGACCACATGGACGGGAATTGAATCGGGAAACTCCGATCGAGCCAATTCACTCAAAGCCGCTTTGGCCCTGCCCGGGATGTCGCGCTGAATGGCACCGACGGGGACCGTTCCGAACTCACCGACCGTGGCAGTTGGTTCGACGACATGCAGCAGGTACACCTTGGCGGCAAAAAAGTCCGCCCAGTGGCGGGCAAACCGCAGGGCACGTCGCGACGGCGGTGAGAAGTCGAGCGGCACAAGGATGCGCTTGGGCCAGACATGAATCAGCGGGTCGTCCGTTGGAAGCTCGTTGAGAGCTTCCGGTGGCTTGAGCTTGCCGACATAGTCCATACCCCCTTCGACGTGTCCGGCCGCCAGTCCGCCGGCCATCGCACCAATCGGTCCGGCAATAGCGGCGCCAATTCCAGCCCCGACGGCGGTTTCGGCGATCTTGCGTTTGGTTGATTTCATTTTCATGGCATTGCGTGTTCAGGTGATCTGGCCTTCGGGATGTTTGTCCACATGTTCACTCAACGTGTGCGCCCATGTGCCTGAGTTCGTAAAGCGAAGTAATTCCTTTGCGCGCTTTGGCCAAACCGTCATCCATTACAGTCTTCAGACCGCGACGGCGCAGATTCCGTCGCAGCGTGTGTTCATCCGCATGGGCGAGGATCAGACTGTAATCGGCATCTGTTTTCTGCCACACCTCGAATACGCCGATGCGCTCGTGGTATC
>CAYXDZ010000272.1:0-5217 GCA_964463815.1 uncultured Verrucomicrobiota bacterium
CCAATCGTTGCCGGCCGATGGTGGCCACCAGCTCCTCCAACCGCCGCCGGTCGATTTGCCCCTCGCGAAAGACCCACGACGTGACGATGACGTGCGAAGCCCCGGCATCGAGCCAGTCGGCGGCATTTTCACCAGTGATGCCACCGCCGATCTGAAGGCCGCCGTGCCAGGCCCCCAGGGCCGCGCGCGCCGCGTCGTCATTGCCCGGACCAAGCTTGATGACGTGGCCGCCCGTCAAGCCGTCCCGCCGGTACAGATTGGCATACCAGGCGGGCGGATGGGCGGAGACAAAGTTCGTGCGCAAGCCGACACCTGCATCGGAGAGCGTGCCGCCGACGATCTGCTTTACCTGGCCTTCGTGGAGATCAATGCAGGGGCGGAACATGACGGTGAATGGATGGTACGAACGGCAACGCGCGCGGACTTTCGGGGTTTTGCCGCTTGCCAGTCAAGGGCCGGCCACTACATTCACGGCCATGTTCAAGACTCCGCTCCTGTTGCTGGCCGGCCTGTTGCTCGCTGCTTCCGCATCCGCCCAGGTCAAGGTGACGCTGCTGCTCGACCAGAAGCAGTACCTGCTCAAGGAGCCGCTGCAGGTGGGCGTCCGCATCGTGAACCACTCGGGCCAGACGCTGACCCTGACCGGCACCAACTGGCTGTCGCTCACCGTGGAGGATCGCGAGAAGTTCGTGGTAAAGCGGCTGGATGAAGTGCCGCCGCCGCAGGAGGTCACGGTGGAAACCACCTTCATGGCCACGCAATGGATCGACATCGGCCGCACGTTTGATTTTCGCGAGAACAGCCTGTACACCCTGCGCGCCCGCGTGCGGATCGACCAGTGGGGCGAAGACATCTACAGCGAACCCATCGGCTTCGAGATCATCAAGGGCACCAAGCTGTGGGAACAACAAATCGGGGTGCCGACGACGCCGGGCAATCCGCCGGAGATCCGCAAATACATCCTGCAGCAGGCCAATTATCTCAAGGAGCTGCAACTGTATGCCCGCGTGACTGATCAGTCCGAGGGGCGGATCTACCAAGTGAAGCGGCTCGCCCCGATGCTGCTGATCAGCCAACCCGAGGCGCAGATTGATACGTTGAACCAGTTGCACGTGCTCACGCAGATCGGCATGCGCCAGTTCATGCACCTGGTCTTGAACCACGAAGGCGAACTGGTGTTGCGAAACACGTATGAGGTGGCCCGGGCGCGTCCCTCGCTCAAGGTGTCGCCCGCGGGCAGTGTCTATGTCAGTGGCGGCAACCGCCTGCTGCGTCACGATGATCTGCCGCCGTCGGCGATCTTGAGCCGCCCCCTGCCGGAGCGCCCGCCGGCCGGCGAGACGGAGGAGCCGACCACGCCGATGCCACCCCAGGAGACGGGAGCGATCATTCCGAAGGAACCGGCGTTTCCGTAAGTCCTGCCGTCGATCAGCGGGATCGTCAGCCGGGAACCGGCGATTGCGGACCAGCTTCGAGGGAGAGGATTCGTTCCACGGCCGCCTCCAGAGTGGGGGCCTTCAAATCGTGTCGGACCGGTCGTTCTCTGGGCACGCCGATGTGGAGGGCGGTGCAGCCGGTGAGGCCGGCTCCGGAAATCTCCTCCCCCTGGCCGATGATGAACGACCGGTCCAAATCCAACAGCCACTTGCCCGCGGCCTGAATCAAAGCCCGGTTGCAACGCTCCACTTGCGAGGCATCGCGCGCGATGATGAGGTCATCCAGTTCCGTGGCGGCGAGAAACTCGCGACAGGAACGCGGGCTGGCAAAACCGCGGAACAGCTCCCCGCCGGCGACGCCGATGATCATGAAGCCCGCCTGCTTGAGCCGGCGCAGCGCCTTGACCGCCCGGGCAGCCAGTTGAAAAACCGGGGTGCCAGGATGCGCGTCATTCGCCCGCCGGCTCCGGTTGGCCGGGGAACGGCTGAACAAACTCTCAGGCGTGATGAAGACGGCGGTTCGCACGCCCGTGAGAGAGCATAACTTTGGCCGGACGCTGCCTGATTTCTGGAAGACTCAAGAATTTCCGGACAACTCAATCGAACAGGCTGTCGGCCGTGAAGACGTTCCGCTGAAAATGGGCGACCACCGGCTGGGCGCGCAGGATGGCGTTCTTCTGGGTCTGCCCCGCGAACCGCTTCATGGTGACGCGCACGGCGGCGATGATGTCCCCGTTGCGATCCCGCAACGGCAGCGTCACGGTCACGTTGTCCTTGGCGGCCAGATACATAATCTCGCCCTTTTCGATCACCAACCGCTCCTCGGGAATGCCGCCCGGCTGATCGATCTCCGCCGCTTCCGAGCTGGCTAGAATGCTCGTCGCCCGGTCGTCGGCCCCGGCCACGACGACCCGCAAACCCAGGAGCCGGTCGAAGCGTTCCTGGGCGGACGTGATCAACCGTTGCGCGTGGATCACCCGCGGCCGGTAAACGATGCGCGTGTCCACGAAATGGCTCACCGCGTCGGACTTTGTCCAATAGCCGATCTTGCCCCGGCGGAAATTGGGATTGTCGAGGGTCGGCATGATCTCCTGGCCGTTCAGCTTGAACTTGAACTTCGTGGCCTCGGCTTCGATTTCCAGTGTGTGCCAGACGTTGGTCGGGATGGTGGCGTTGACGCCGACCGGTTGCGTCCGTTGACCGTCGATGAAGGAATAGAACAACAGGTTGCTGCCCCGCGAACTGGCGCGGATGACGTGGTAATTCCGTTCATCCAGAATGCGGAAGGCGATGCCCGCCATCGACGCGGTTTCGCCCGCGACCATCTTGAACTTGGTGGTCAGCTTGAAATCACCAAATTCTTCCTGGTCGTAAATCAGCAGGGGGAACCTTTCATCGGTGTGGTCCCGGCTCAGTTGCGCCACCACCGGGCGGATGCTCGTCACCGGGGCCAGCTCCGAGAATCGTTCCAACTCCGAGGTCACGTCGTCGGAGACAATTCCCCATTTCGAAGGACCGCCACCGCCGGTCACGGTCGCGCGCCAGCCGGGCGGCAGTTCGCCTTCCCGGACGGTGGAAAGGTCGAAGGCCAGTTCGGCACCACGCGCACCGCCGAGGCAAAACACGAGGCCCAGACAAACAATAATCAAACGCATTGCGTGCCGAGAGTAACAAAAGCAAGCTCGCCGACAAGCAACCTGTGCCGGCCCGCTGCCGAGTGTTGAAGGAATCCAATTCATGGCGGGCCGTTCGACCCGTGATGTCCGCCCGGCATTCATTCGATACCATCCTCATCGGCGGTGGCGCGATGGGCAGTGCCGCCGCCTGGCAGTTGGCGGCGCGTGGGCAACGCGTGCTGGTGCTCGACCGCTTCCGCCCGCCCCACCCGCACGGCTCGACGCATGGCGAAACCCGCGTCATCCGCGAAGCCTATTTCGAGCACCCCGCCTACGTACCACTCGTCCAGCGCTCGTACGACCTCTGGCGGGAACTGGAGCGGCAAACGAGCAAATCCCTCCTGCGCATCACCGGTGGCCTCATGATCGGTCCGCCCGAAGGTGTCGTTTTCAACGGAGCCCGGACCAGTGCCGAACAACACGCTCTGCCGCACGAGATCCTGGAGTCTGGCGAGCTTGAACGACGCTTCCCGGCACTGCGCATTCCAGAGCGGTTCCAGGCCGTCCTCGAACCGCGCGCGGGAATCCTCCTCGTCGAGGCGTGCGTTGGGGCCTGTCTGGAAACGGCTGCCCATCACGGAGCTTGCCTGCGGTTTGATGAACCGGTGATTTCCTGGCGAGCCACAAATGGCGGAGTGGAAGTCGTCACGAATCAAGGCGTCTATTCCGCCGGCCGGCTCGTTCTTGCCGCCGGTGCCTGGCTGGCGCAGTTGCTGCCCCATATTGCGGCCAGCCTGCGGGTCGAGCGACAAGTGCTGCATTGGTTTCAACCGGCCCACGCACCCGAATTGCACGCGCCGGATCGGTTGCCAGTCCACGTGGTCGAATACGAGACCGGCCGGTTCTTCTATGCGCTGCCGGATGTCGGAACCGGCGTTAAAGTGGCCTTGCATCATCAAGGGGCCACGGTCTCGCCGGACGCGGTGGACCGGGAGGTGACGCCAGACGAACAGGCGGAGATGGGCCGACTGGCGGGCGGTTACCTGCCCGGACTTGCCCCCCTGCCCCAGCAAAGCGCGACCTGCCTTTACACCAACACGCCGGGCGAACACTTCCTGATTGACCGCCACCCGGAACACGCCCACGTGCTCATCGTGAGTCCGTGCAGCGGGCATGGCTTCAAGTTCGCCAGCGCCATCGGCGAAGTCGTCGCCGACCTGGTGATCACCCGCAAAAGCCGCTTCGATCTGTCGTTGTTCAAGCTCGACCGCTTGGGCGGTTCATCGACTTAATCGCCCCAAAATAAAAGCTATGAACCGTCGCGAATTTCTTCAGACCACGGGCACCGCCGTCATGCTCACCGCCACTGGCTGTGTCGGTTCCAATTCCGCCAAATCCTCCCCTGCCCTTACGATCATCGACTGCCACACGCACTTCTATGATCCGACCCGGCCCGAGGGTGTGCCGTGGCCCGGCCGGAACGAGACGTTTCTCTATCGCCGCATCCTGCCGGCCGATTATCGCGCGGAGCCGGTGCCCACGCCGGTCGCGGGAACGGTCGTCGTCGAGGCGAGCGGCTGGGTGGAGGACAATCAATGGATGCTCGATCTCGCACGGAATGAGCAGTTCATCGTCGGGTTCTGCGGTAATCTCGATCCGGCCAGCGACTCCTTCACGACCGACCTAGCGCGCTTCGCCGCCAATCCTTTGTATCGCGGCATCCGCGTCAGCGGCGGCAACTTTGCGAACGCCATGCGCAACCCGGAGTTCGTCCGTCGCCTCGGGCTGCTGGCGGAGCGCGATCTCCAACTGGACGTGAACGTCGGGGTCGAAGCGTTGCCCGAAGTCGGCCGGCTGGCCCGCGAGTTTCCCGCCCTACGGATCGTGATCGATCACCTGGCCAACACCGCCATCGACGGCCGTTCGCCCGAGCCCAACTGGCGGCGCGCGATGGGCGAAGCCGCACGCCATCCGAACGTCTCCGCCAAGGTGAGCGGACTGGTCGAGGGAGCCGGGCGCAACCGCCGGCCTTCGCCCACGGCCACCGAGTTTTACGCGCCCTGGCTGGATGCGATCTGGAATGACTTCGGCGAAGACCGCTTGATCTACGGCAGCAACTGGCCCGTCAGCGCGCTCTTCGCACCGCTGTTCGACGTGCAGCGGAT
>CAYXDZ010000273.1:0-5213 GCA_964463815.1 uncultured Verrucomicrobiota bacterium
GGCCGAGCCGACTGCGTAACGCAGCAGGATAACCTTGCCCTTGCCGCCCAGCAGCTTGGCCAGGTGATCGCCCGCCATCTGGCCGCCCTTGTAATTATCGGTCGCCACGAAGCTCACGTAGTCCTCAGACTCGAGACCGGAGTCGATGATGACGACCGGCACCCCGGCTTTCTGCGCATTTTGCACCGGCCGGATCAGCGCCTTCGAGTCGAGCGGCGCGAGCACGATGCCGTTGACGCGGCGCACCATGAAGTTCTCGACGACCTGGATCTGCTGGTCGCGGTCGTCCTCCTTGAGCGGGCCTTTCCAGAGCACGTTGGCGCGGATGCCCTTTTCGGCGAGTTCCATCCGGGCTTTCATGGCACCGGCCTGGATGGATTTCCAAAACTCGTGCGTGGTGCCCTTGGGCACGACGGCGATGTTGAGCGGCCGGTCGGCGGCGAAGGCCGATGAAGTGAGCAGGCTGGCGGCGAGCACGAGTCGCCCAAGGAATCTTGCGGGGTTCATGGCGGTGACGTTAGCGGGAAGCCGTGGCGGAGGGAAAGTCGAAATCCAAGGAGGCGGAAGGATCGGGCGGATGAAAAGGTTGAAGAGTTACACAGGCGGGGTAGCGGTGACGTTTCAACCCATTATCCCTTCAATTCTTCAGCCGAGTACGCCGGCCTCGATGATGCGTACTCGAGGCTCTGTAGAGTAGTTTGGCCGCAGCCTGGCTCGTTGCTGCCGCCCCGTCCGCCCCGACTTCGGCCTTGAGCCACGCCCGCAAACCGCCTACTTGTTGCCACGGTATTCCGATGCACCCCACGCTGGTCATAGTCCCCACGTACAATGAGCGCGACAATCTGCCGCCGCTCGTGGCGAAACTGCTGGCGCTGCCTGCCCGGCTGGATCTGCTGGTGGTGGATGACAATTCACCGGACGGCACGGGGAAGATCGCTGACGAACTGGCCGTGCGTCACCCGGAAGTTCACGTGCTGCATCGCCAGGTGAAGAACGGTCTCGGCCGCGCGTATTGCGACGGCTTCGCGTGGGCGCTGGAACGGGACTACGAATTCATCTTCGAGATGGACGGCGATTTCTCCCACAACCCCGAGGAAATTCCGACTTTTCTGCGCGCGGCGGAGTCGGCGGATCTCGTGCTCGGCTCGCGCTATTGCGATGGGATTCGCGTCATCAACTGGCCGCTCTCGCGGCTCGTGTTGTCGATGACGGCCGGGCTGTATGTGCGGCTGATCACCGGCATGCCGTTCAGTGATCCAACGGGCGGGTTCAAATGCTTTCGCCGCCGGGCCTTGCAGGCGATCGATCTCTCAGCCGTGCGCTCGAACGGCTACAGCTTTCAAATCGAGCTGACGCACAATATCTGGCGGCAGGGGCTCAAGGTCGTGGAGGTGCCGATCATTTTCACCGATCGCTTTCAAGGCAGCTCCAAGATGTCGCGCGCAATCGTTTACGAGGCGGTCTTCATGGTCTGGCGGCTGTTCGCGCAGAATGATTTCTGCCGGACTCCAAGGCAGCGGGCCGCCAGTTGATGCGTCGCGCTGGGTTTGAAGGAGAATCACTCGGAGAGCAGGCGCGCCCGGAAGAACCGCTCGGGAACCACCGGCGCGTTCGTATCGACGTAGTCGAAGGAGCCATCCACCGCGATGTTGGTTTTGATCGGCGTCCAGCTTGTGCCGTTGGCGCTGAAGTCCAGCACGTAGCGGGCGTCGTGCTCGCCGAGCAGCCGCAGCGCGTAGAAGCCATTCGTGGTGCGGCCCAGGGTCAACAGGGTCGGTGGCACGGGCGGGGTCGGCACCGATTCGGCGGACAAGTGGAAGTTGTCGAAATACATCCGCCGGTCGGTGCGGTTGTCGGGATCGCTGGGCAGCCAGACGGCATCAATCTCCCCGAGGGTGCGGCGACGGTTGGCCACGGTGGTGACGAGGGCGTTCGTGACCAGTTGCTCGCCGTCCAGCCACGCACTCCATTTGTTCTCGGCGAAGTGAATGGACACTTCGAGGTGGTGGATCACGTCGGGAACAAACGCCACCGGCACGTCGCGACACACGCCGTCATCGAGTTGGTAGGCGATGGTGTTGTTGTCGTTCTCGAAATCCAAGGAGAAGAGCCGGTTGGTCAGGCTGTTGTAGAAAGACCAGCGGAAAAAATCGAACTTGCCCGCCGGGGCCGGCTCAATCGCCATCAGCACCGAAAACTTGACGATCGGCGTGGCGGTGGGCACCGGATCGACGATCAGCGGATGCCAGAGCGTGACGTTGTCCACCGGTTCATCAACGAATGTACCGCCAATCCAGCCCTGCTGCCCCAGACCGGCAAAGACATTGGTGGCGAGTCCATTGGAGAGCAGGTCCGGCACCAGGCTGCCATTCAATTCGGCGAAGTCCTGCCAGCCGTTTTGTACCGCGAGCACCAGTCCGGGATCGAAGCCTTCGAGATACTCAAATCCAGTGAAGAACAGGTTGGTTCGCACTACGGGCGCGGCCTGTCCAACACCAGCCGCGAGCAATGTCGCGAGCAATAATCTCCTTCCCCAAACGCGTGGTCCCCGTTTCATCAGCCGTGCGGATGGTTGTTAATTGTTTCCCCGGCTGGGTGCACCGCCGCGTCCGCTGCCGCGGGATTCGGATGAAGAGCCGCTGGAGCGCGCGGGGGCGGGGGCCGATTGCCGGGCGGGCGGCGAGATGGTGCGCGACGGCGCGGAAACTTCCGGCCGTGAAATGGTCCGGCCCGAGGACGGCGGTGCGACCGAGGAGCGCGCGGGCGGATTGATTCGGGGCGCGGAAATGTCCGGCTGACGGGCCGCCGGCGGGGCGCTCACGCTGGGGGCGTTCACGGAGGGATTGATTCTGGTACGAGTGCTCCGCGCTTCCTCGCCGCGCGATGTGCTAGACCGGACATTGTATTCCTCGGCGGTAAAGGAGCGTCGCGACGGGACGATGCTAGGAGCCGGGTTTATGGCCGGGGATTGAAACGACCGGCTGGGGGCCGTCACGGTTTGGCGCGGAGCCGAGCTCAAGCTCGGCTGGCTGCTGAAGTTGCTGGTGGTCCGGGCGGTTTCCGAGCGGAAACCTCCACCGATCACCGGCTCACTCACCGGGATGGGGCGGGTGACCGTCACGGGACGGCCGATCGTCGTCGGTTCACTCGCCGGGCGTTGATAAGCGGGCCGGGCGTTCACCGTGGTGTTTTGTCCCGTCACCCGCACAGGTGCCGCCGAGACCGTTTCCGGTGTGGTGGTGCGGGGCGCGGTGGCCGCGCGCCAACGGGCGGCGGATCCGGCCTCTGGCGTGGTGGTGCGATCACCGCGCAGGATGATGTTGCGCGGGTTGGCGGCCTCAGCGTCGGTGACCGGAATGCTGCTTTGCGTGCTTACGTTCGGACTGACGGTCGTGGGGCGCCGGAACTCGGAGCGATGATTGGCCAGCGCGACCTCGGGCCGCTCGCGGTTCGGGCTGACGGTCGGCCGATGCACGGCGAGGGTGGTGCCCCCGTTTTCCAAATACTCCCGGGGGCCGGTGGTGGTCCGGGGGCTGGCATCCCGCAGGTTCACACGGCGGATTTCCGTGTTGCCGCGGCTCGCGACGACAGTGGCGTCCGGGCCATTGATGATGATGGTGTTGTTATCGCCAATGATCGTCGGTCGGATCACCGTGGAGTTGTGATAAACCTCCCGCCGGACTTCATGGCGTACCGCGTAGTGGCGCGGATAATAGCCGTGGCAGTAACGGTATGGCACCCAGTTGAAGGCACTCCAACCGATGCTGAAGCCCCAGGAACCGCCCCAGTGCGAGACGCTGAAACCGCTTCCGTAATAAGGGGTCAACGGAGCCCAGCCCACGTAACTTGAATGTGTGCGCCATTCGACCCAGGCCGGTCCCCAGGTGTAGCCCGGAACCCAGACCCAGCCGTAACGACCGTGGCGCGACCAGCGGCCATAGTGGAACGGAGCCCAGCCCCAGGAGTAGTCCGAATGCCAGTACCAACCCGCATT
Source organism: uncultured Verrucomicrobiota bacterium (assembly GCA_964463815.1). GTDB lineage: Bacteria > Verrucomicrobiota > Verrucomicrobiia > Limisphaerales > RI-55 > RI-55. The sequence goes on from CAYXDZ010000273.1 coordinate 3,995, forward strand.
GGAGTAGAGCCAGCGTCCATTGTCATAGTACGGTTGCCAGCCCACGTTCACGACCGCCACCGTCGGCCGCCAGACTTCACCATAGCCCTCCACATATACCCAAGAGCCATAGGGGGCGAGCGAAGTCTTGAAATAGTTCAGATCAACTGGGGTTTCAGCTTCAGCCGAAACATCCGCAGTCGGAGTACCATCCAGCGGTTGCGGCGCGGCGGCATAATGATTTTGCGTGGTGACGTTCACCGTGGTGCCAGGCTCCGCTTTCACCACGGTACCCGCGGCGGCGTTGGGCGCGGCGGGGTCCGCCAGGGTGCCGGCTTCGACCTGCCGGGCCAGTTCGCTGTCCTTGTTGCCGGTGCGAATCAGTTTCGCGAGCGCGGCGGGCGACACGCCGAGATCCTTCAAGTAGATGATTTCCTCCACCGAGGGGTTGTATGCCCTGCCTGAAGTCTCGATGAACGCCATCAGCACCTCTTCATCGACGCCGGAGCGCGCCAGTTGCACCACTTCGTCCATGCCGGGCGAAAGCTCCAGCGGGAGAGGGGTCGCCACGGGCACGGCCGGGGTCACTTCCGCCGGTTCGCCTGCGGGAACGGCCGGTGCCGAGTTGGCGACGGCAACCGGTGCCTCGGACTGGCCGGTAGCCGGGGGATCGGCATCGGCGGCGCGCATCGAATTGAGGGCCAGCGTGAGCGTCACCGCCGCCACGAGCACACCGCCTTCGAGCATCAGGAGCGTCTTGGGTTTCATGGGGAATCCTTTGTGATGGAGTTCTTCGGTCCCGTCAGATTTGCGGGCGATCCAGTTTTTCTCATGTCGCCCATTAATCATTTGCATTTCGACTCCGGGCTGGCGGCGGTTATTCACGCGCGAACTGGAGGCACGTTAGCCCCTTTTCCAGACGGAGCAAGGCGGCTTGCTCAAAACGATCATACTGACGGTGGCCGGGTGCTTTTGGCGGAGGTGCCAATTCCGTCGCGTGGATTGCTTTCCCGCAGAGATCTGCCTAGAGTCACAGCCATGAAAACAATCTCTCTGCTCTCTGGCGCTCTGCTTGGTGCCGTCCTCCTCGCGGGTTGCGGCGACAAACCTGCGGAATCTTCCGCCACGCCGTCCGCCGGCAGCGGCCAGTCGACCGCTTCCGACGAGGTCAAAAAGGCAGTGTCACAGGCCGCCACCTAAGTCGCCGCGGAAGTGAAGAAACAGGCGGCCTCCGTTTACG
>CAYXDZ010000274.1:0-1589 GCA_964463815.1 uncultured Verrucomicrobiota bacterium
AAGCTTTTTCGTTTCGACCGGCCCTTCTTCGCATGTGCAACTTCCAGGCGTTCTCTTGTTCGTCGCGCTAGCTGGTCTTTGTTGCTGCATATTCTTCCGCTGTCCAAGTCGGCCACGTTGGCGCAAACTTACGGCGCTTGCTCTGTGTTTACCAACTTTGTATTTGGCGGTTTATTCTGTGATGCTGTATTTCGCCTTCGGCATTCACAGGTGAGGACGGGGCAACTCAGGCCAAGCAACTAACCCCAAAGATCCTTTCCCCGACCAATTACGAAAATCATTTCACACACCATGACCACCGAGGACAAGATCAAACAATTCAAGGACACCTGCCAGCAGGTGAAGGCCGAGATCGGCAAGACCATTGTCGGCCACGAGGAGATCGTGGACGGCGTGTTGATCGCCCTGTTCGCGGGCGGCCACGTCCTGCTCGAGGGCGTGCCCGGCCTGGGCAAGACGCTGCTCGTCCGCACCGTCGGCGAAGTGCTCGACCTGTCCTTCAGCCGCATCCAGTTCACGCCCGACCTCATGCCCGCCGACATCGTGGGCACCAACCTCGTCATGGAACGCGAGGACGGCCGGCGGGAATTTCAGTTCCAGAAGGGGCCGGTCTTCGCCCATCTCATCCTCGCGGACGAGATCAACCGCGCGACGCCCAAAACCCAGTCTGCCATGCTGGAGGCGATGCAGGAGAAGCAGGTCACGGCCGGCGGCGAAGTGCGCAAGCTTCCCCCGCCCTACTTCGTCTTCGCCACGCAGAACCCCATCGACCAGGAGGGCACGTATCCCCTGCCCGAGGCGCAGCTCGACCGCTTTTTCTTCAAGCTGGTGGTGGGTTACCCCAAGCACGGCGAACTCACCGAGGTGCTGACCCGCACCACCGAGGGCACGCCCGCCACGATTAACAAGATCCTCAACCGGGAGGAAATCCTCGAACTGCAAAAGCTCGTGCGCGAAGTGCCGGTCGCCTCGCACGTGAAGGATTACGCGGTGCGGCTCGTAATGGGCACGCATCCGAAGACGGAGACGGCGGTGCCGATTGCGAATCAATACCTCCGCTTCGGCAGTTCGCCGCGCGGCGCGCAGACGCTGCTGCTCGCCGGCAAGGTCCGGGCGCTGACCCACGGCCGTTTCAACGTCGCGCTGGACGACATCGCGGCGGCGGCCCTGGCGACACTCCGCCACCGGTTGATCCTGAACTTCGAGGCCGAGGCGGAAGGCATCACCACCGACCACATCATCACGGAGATTCTGAAGGAAGTCCCCCGCCAGGCGGAACTGACAACGGCGTGAACGGAAGGGCGACTTTAGTCGCCCAGTCTAAAGCCGGGGCGGCCAAAGCCGCCCGTCCTTAACCGGACTGGCAACCGCGTCCTCCATCAGTCACTGCTTTCCCACCATGGCAGTGCTCGTGACGACCGGCTTCACCGCCTCCTTCTTCCGCCGCCACACCGCGACGAACATGCCGTTGCCGCCGGTGAGTTCGGGCAGGAGAAATCCGTTGCGCGTGCCTGGAGCTTCCAACCGCTCGAAACCCGGCACGTTGCGCTCGAAACGCGTCGCCAGTTCGGACGTTTCCTTGCGGGGCA
>CAYXDZ010000274.1:1689-5207 GCA_964463815.1 uncultured Verrucomicrobiota bacterium
CCCGGCACGTTGCGCTCGAAACGCGTCGCCAGTTCGGACGTTTCCTTGCGGGGCAAAGTGCAGACGGCATACACCAGTTTGCCGCCCGGTTTCACCGAGGGTGCGGCGTGCTTGAGCAGCTTCATCTGCAACTCCGCCAGCTCGGCGATGTCCTGCGGCGTGGTGGTCCAGCGCGCCTGCGGGTTGCGCTGCCAGGTGCCGAGGCCGCTGCACGGCGCGTCGAGGAGCACGCCGTCGAACTTGGTTTTCGTCGGCGGTTTCGCCCCGCCATCCCAGATCACGGACCGGTAATTGAACACCCCCAGCCGGGCGGCGCGTTGTTTGAGTTTCTTGAGCCGCCACTCGGCGCGGTCGCTGGTCCAGATGAGGCCCTTGTTCTTCATGAGCCCGGAGAGGACCATCGTCTTGCCGCCCTCGCCCGCGCAGGCGTCCCACCAGGTTTCACCGGGCTGCGGATCGCAGATCAGGCCAACGCGTTGCGAGTTCACGTCCTGCACCTCGAAGTCACCGGCGCGGAAGCCGCTGGTGTGAAAGAGATCCTTCGCGCCCCGGTAAATCAGCGCGTCGGCCGGCTCCTCGGGCAGGTCGCAATCGCCGAGCTTTTCCGCGACCTCCGCGCGCTTGCCCGGCCGGCAGCGGAGCCAGAGCTTCGCCGGGCTTTGCAACGCGCGCAGCCAGGCGATGGTGATGTTCATCTCGGACCACACCCATTGCGGAACGGTGCGCGGCTGGAGATGCGTGTCGGCGATCGCGAGCGGGTTGGCGTTGAAATCTTCCTGGAGCTTGGCGGCATAAACCACGCGCTGGGCCAATGGATACTCAGGATTCAGCCAGCCAAACCACCGGTAGTAGGCATGGACCACCTCGGCCACTTCGCGCGCCAGCACGGGGTCCACTTTGACCTCGCCGCCGCGCAGGACGCGCTTGAGCACGGCGTCCGCGGGGTTATCGCGGTTCGTCTGGCGGAGCACTTCAATGACAAGCGAGCTGGTTCGGCGATTCATGCGCGGGAGGAACTAGCAGATCAGGCCGGAGATGGACAGCAAACGTTGGTTGCCGGAAGCGTCCATGCGTGCGTGAAGCGGCCTGCCCCGCCTGTCGAGCGCATCGCCGCTCGTGACGAAGGGACTTCGGCAGGCTTGTGTTGGCGGGGGCGGCGCACTAATTTCCCAACCCGACATGAAGCCCATCGCCCCTCTCCGGTCCACGGTCCTCACCGGCGCGCTGCTTGCCTCGCTGCTCCCCTCGTCCGCCGCCGAGATCCACACGCTCAACACCCCGCGCACGTTTCCCCCGGCGGCCGACCTCGTCGCCTGGCAGAATCGCGCCACGGAGATCCGGGCGCAGATTCACGCCAGTTGCGGGCTCTGGCCGATGCCGGAGAAGACGCCGCTCAACGCGCGCATTTTTGACCGCATCGAACGCGCGGATTACAGCATCGAAAAGGTCGTGCTTGAGACGCACCCGGGCGTGTTCCTCGCGGGCAACCTCTACCGGCCGGTGCGCCAGACGCCTTCCCGTTATCCCGGCATCCTGAACCCGCACGGTCACTGGGCGGAAGGCCGGCTCGTGCATTCGGACACGGGCAGCGTGCCCGCGCGATGCATCCAGTTCGCGAAGATGGGCATGGTGGCGTTCGCCTACGACATGGTGGGTTACAACGACACCGCGCAGTTTTCGCCGCGCAAAGAGGATGGCTCGCCGGAGTTTGCGGCTTTCTACGACGGTCATGTGCGGTTCGCGCAAGACCCGACGAACGAGTTGTGGGGCATCAGCCTGATGGGCACGCAAACGTGGAACAGCATCCGCGCGCTGGACTTCCTGGCGTCGCTGCCGGATGTCGATCCCACGCGGCTGGCCAGCACCGGCGCTTCCGGGGGCGGCACGCAGACATTCCTGCTGGGCGCGATCGATCCGCGCCTCGCGGCCGTCGCGCCGATGGTCATGGTGTCGCACTCGATGCAGGGCGGTTGCTGGTGCGAAAACGCGCCAGGCCTGCGCGTGCGCTTCTCGAACATGGAAATTTCCGCCGCCGCCGCGCCCCGCCCGCAATTGCTGGTGGCCGCAACCGGCGACTGGACGAAAACGACGATGGAAATCGAGGGGCCGGCGATTGCCAACATCTACCAGTTATTCGGACCCGGCGGGCAGTTCCGGTACGAGATTTTTGATTTCCCGCACAACTACAACCGGACCACGCGCGAAGTGGCCTACGCCTTCATGGCGGAGCATCTCTTAAATCGCAGCCGCGCGTCGAATTTCCCCGAACAGTCCTTCACCGTTCCGCCCGCGCGGGATCTCCGGCTCTGGAACAACAACCACGTGCCCCCGAGCGCGAAGTCCGCCGCGGAGTACAAGGCCTACCTGATCGAGCAGGCCCGCGCGCAACTGGCCACGAAGTGGCCGCAGAGCGCCGCCGGACTGAAGGCGTTCAAGGATGAACTGGGACCGGTTTACCGCGCGGTGTTCCAACTCGCGCGCGATCCGCAGGAGTTCGACGTCAAGCTGGGCACCAGTACGCGACTGGACAACGGTGCGCGGGTTTCCACTTTTGAAGTCACCAGCCAGGGCGGGTCGCACTCGATACCGGTTCGCATCGTCTCGCCGCGCCGCAGTCGCAGCCGCACCTCCGTGGTGCTGGCGCATCCGCTCGGGATGATCAGCAGTTTTGATCAGGCCGGCCGGCCGATCGGTTTCGCCGAACAACTGGTCAACGCCGGGCACACGGTCATCGCCTTCGACGCCTTCCTCAGCGGCAGCCGGGCGGACAACACCGAGCGCGCGAAACGAATTCACACCAAGGACTTCTTCAGCACCTACAACCGCACCGACCTGCAGGAGCGAGTCGGCGACCTCGTTACCATCAGCGCCTTTGCGCGCTCCCACCTGCCGGATCACAAGATCGTGCTGGCCGGCCAGGAACAGGCCGGGCTGTGGGCCATGCTCGCCGCCCCGGCCGCCGATGCGGTCCTGGCGGATGCCGCCCAGTTCGACGCGAACAATGACGCCCTCTGGGTGCAGCAGGACTGGCTCACGCCCGCCATCCGGCGCATCGGCACCTTTGACGGGCCGCTCTTGCTGGCCGCGCCCAATCCCCTGCTCATCCACAATGCCGGCACCGCGTTCCCGACGCAGACCGTGGCCGGGACGTATCAACGCCTCACCTTGGGCGCGGTGGCACGGTTGCATCAGGAGCGACTGCCCGGTCCAGTCTTGCTGAACTGGATTGCCGGTCTATAATCACCGCCATGTTCCCCTTCGGGCACGGCCCCGCGTGCAGGTGTTGATTACTTCCGCTCACACCCGCGAGCCGGCTTGAAGACCGTACCTGTAATGAAGCTGCCAAGAATCCAACCCCCGTGCGGCCGCCACCTGTCCCTGGCCTTGTTCCTCCTGACCCTCGGCAATCTGGCCGCGGCCCAGCCGCTGGCCTGGGAATCCGGTCCCGGCCATCGCAGCGCGCCGCTCCCGGTGCCCGCGAATGGCCAGACCGGTTTCAAACTGCTGTCGCAGGCCGA
>CAYXDZ010000275.1:0-5182 GCA_964463815.1 uncultured Verrucomicrobiota bacterium
CCGTGATCAAAGCCTCAAAAAGCGCAACTATTCAGCGGGGACGAGCCTCCACTTTGAGCGCGGCCCGACGTTTCAGAATGAAGCTGGCCGCCCGGGCAATCTCGTTGGTTTGGTCGCCAACGCCCAATTCACGCAATATCCCGTCAGCTTCCGTGGGGATGTGTTCAGATGTGATGAGCGCGGTGACAGCCTGGAGCTGTTTGGGGCTTGCCAGACAGGTGGTGAACCAAGAAATGTAAACAATCAGTTCCCCATTCTCCATGCCCAAAGTGCATTCTACATAACCTGAGCCTGGGCTATTTGTGGTCCGGTTGATACGTTCGGCAAGCTTATCGAGATGCCACCAAGGCTTTGACTTCCCGATTTGAGCTTGCGGAGCCACTTCACTTCCGGTTCTGAATATCCGGTTTTCGAGAAACTCTTCCTTCTTCTCGGCGGGCAATTGAACTTTGACAGCCAGACTGGGATCGATGCCGGAACCCTCATAAAGGTAGGCAAGGCCGGTGGAGCCGGCCGGAAAAACAATGCCCGTCAACTTCGTCACCTCCTGGAGATGCTGCGCAGATACATGTGGTGCTACCAACTCCGTGTCGCGCCCGAAGTCCAAACATCCCGTCGTCAACGCGCCAATCAGGCAAGTAACCAAAACTAGGTTTCTGTTCTGAATGTTCATACCTGCCACGTCTGATCACTGATGCTCCGGCACTTCGGGCTTTTGTCCGATCATCTTGGCCGGCACGACCCATTGATCGAACTGCTCGCTCGTCAACAGGCCGAGTTCGATCGCGGCTTCGCGGAGGGTCTTGTTTTCCTTGTGCGCCTTCTTCGCGATCTTCGCCGCGTTTTCGTAGCCGATGTGTGTGTTCAGCGACGTGACCAGCATCAGCGAATTCTCCAGGTGCTTCTGGATGGCGGGCCGGTTCGGTTCGAGGCCGATGATGCAGTGGTCGTTGAACGATTCGCAGGCGTCGCCGAGATTCCGCGCGGCCATCAGGAAGTTGAAGATGATCACCGGCTTGAACACGTTCAACTCGAAGTGCCCGTTCATGCCGCCGACCGTGATCGCCGCGTCGTTGCCGACGACCTGCGCGCAGACCATCGTCAGGGCTTCGCACTGGGTCGGGTTCACCTTGCCGGGCATGATCGAGGAACCGGGCTCGTTCTCCGGGATCAGGATTTCGCCGATGCCGCTGCGCGGTCCCGAGGCGAGCAGGCGCACGTCATTGGCGATCTTCATCAGACTCACCGCGAGCGTCTTGAGCGCGCCCGAGGCCTCGACGAGCGCATCGTGCGACGCCAGTGCTTCAAATTTGTTTGGCGCGGTGACGAACGGATGGCCTGTGAGTCCCGCGATCTGTCTCGCGACGTTCTCCGCAAAACCTTTCGGCGTGTTCAAGCCCGTGCCCACGGCGGTGCCGCCGAGCGCGAGTTCCGCGACATGCGGCAACGCGTTGTTGATCGCGCGCACGCCGTGATCGAGTTGCGACACGTAACCCGACAACTCCTGGCCGAGCGTGAGCGGCGTGGCGTCCATCAAGTGCGTGCGGCCGATCTTCACGACGTCCATGTATTCGCGCGCCTTGGCGGCGAGCGTCTGACGGAGCTTCTTCACCTTGGGCAACGTCACCTTCACGAGCACGTCGTAGGCGGCGATGTGCATCGCGGTCGGGAACGTGTCGTTCGAGGACTGCGACTTGTTCACGTCGTCGTTCGGGTGGATGAGCTTCTTCGTATCGTCCAGTTTGCCGCCGACCAGGACGTGGGCGCGGTTGGCGATGACCTCGTTGAGGTTCATGTTTGATTGCGTGCCCGAGCCGGTCTGCCAGACCACAAGCGGGAATTGATCGTCCAGTTTGCCGGCGAGAATTTCATCGCACACCTTGGCGATGAGATCGGCCTTCTGCTGCGGCAGCACGGCGCAATCGAGATTCGTCAGCGCGGCGGCCTTCTTGAGAATGGCAAATGCCTGGATGACTTCGCGCGGCATCAACTGGCCGCCGATCTTGAAGTTGTTGCGGCTGCGCTCGGTCTGGGCGCCCCAGTATTTGTTGGCGGGCACCCGCACCTCGCCCATCGTGTCGTGTTCGATCCGGAAACTCGTGTTGGTCGTGTCGCTCATGAGCGGGCGAGTGTAGCGGTGGGCGTGGGCGGTTCAAGCGCAAGGAAGGCGGCGGTGGCGAGGGAAGCGCCTGTCTGTCATCAGGCGGGTTGTTGCGATACGAAGCAGACTGGCCGATCCGGAGATCGGCGCTCCGTTCCCGCTACTTTTTTGCCGCTGCAGTCGGCGCTTTGGGAGCCGCCCTCAGTGAACGCAGATCGAAATCTTCCCAGGGCATGAGCGTGAGCGTGCCATTGAGCTTGCCTGTCATGGGCGCCCCCGATCGCGGCTCGGCGTGTTCCAGCTGGATCGTGCCGCCCCCGCCCATCCACGCGAGCAGTCGGAAGTCGTCACCCAAGAGATCGCCGGCGAAAAGCCCCAACTGCGTCTCCCTGCCCGTGAACTCCAGAGTTTTGCCGGGTTGAAACGAGTTAGTGCCGACGATCGCCCAGACCGTGACGGGCACCTCGACACCAGGGAACCGCGTGGTGGCAAAGATGGTGACCTCCGCTCGATTATCCGTGTTGGGACCGGCTTTGACATCGATCACATCGCCGGCGTAATGGCGGCCGTAGAAATCGAGTTCAACGCGGCCCTGACCGTCAGGCGCTCGGGGCAGGACGACGTTCGTGATCCAGGTTCCGGAGAACGTGGCCGACACCGTGCCCAGCTTCGTGAAATAGACCTCGGTCCGCATGGGAAAGTTCCAAGGTTGGGCCGGCTGGGCCAGCTCCGCCTCGATGACCGCCCGCCGGCCTTGAATGAACTCGCGCACCTGGGCAAGCCCCATGGCGACCAGGGTTGCCGGGATGGTCACCCGGCTTTGCATGAGCGTTTCCATGCGCCCGACTTCGGCGAGGAGCTTCTCCTCGTGCCACACCGTGGCCAGCAATTCACGCATCTGCCGCCGATACTTCTCCCGGGCGACGGGATGATTGTAGAGCCGGCGGGGCAGAAGGCTGACCGCCAGCACCGAGGCGGGCGGTTGAAAGGGAATGAATAGGTTCCGCTGACTGAACGTGGCATCCGCGCCCCAGGCGATGAAGCGCAGCCGGTCCGTGGCGGGATCATGGTAGAGGAAGGCGTTGTTCTGATCGCCGGCAAAGCCATCCCAGTGATTGATCAAACTCTCCACCGCCCAGAAGCGGATGAAGGCGTCCACATCGATCACCTGGCCCAGCCGTTCCAGCAAAACGTCATCGGCGCTTTGCAACGCCGCAGTTACCGCCTCAAGGTCGGCGATGCCCGGCTTCTTCCGGTTGTTCTTCCGCTCGAAGGTCGCCATCCAGCCCGGCCGAAAATCGCTGATGGACGCCTCGTAGAGATTGCCGCTCTGGTTGCCAAACTGCCGCTTCAGAAAAACGTCATCGATCGCCTCCACCTGCGAGTAGATGCCGAGATCCTGACCGTTGACCGTGACGTGAGCGAGCCGGCAGCGGGGCGCCGGCACACCCGCGGCCGTGAACACCTGATACGCGAGGGCCTGCCGCAGTTGGGCCGGATCCTGCCGGTTGTTGTGCAACCGCATTTCACTCAGACCGCCCCAGCCCTGGCCTTTGGTGAAACGCGCGAGATCCAGGTTCAGCGCCGGCCGGTCCACGCTCCGTGAACCGTAGAAGCCGCGCTTCCGCACTCCAATTCTTGAAACCGGCGTGCCGTCGATTACGGCGTCCGCCTGGAACCAGGTGTACGGCTTGGGCACCGGCTGATCGAGTCGTTCCTTGCTGAACTCCGCTCTACCGTCGCGCTGTTGAAACCGCAACGTGTCCCAGTCCGCCTTCGGGATTGTGAGTTGCACTTCGAGCACGCGCATCGGATCGAATGGATCGACGTCCGTGGCCGGCGCGGCCAACACTTGCCTACCATAGGCGAGACCCGCGCCGACAGTGAGCACGGCTACCAGACGAGTGGTCCAAAAGACCCGGAGCGATCGGAAGTGGCCGGGCACCGGCAGTTGGATTTTCATGGGGTATGGAAGTCGAATGGACCGGGAGCGGTTTCAAGCTAGCGGTCGGCGAAGGCGTGTCAAGCGCGCGGTGAAATGGCACAGCGCAGCCCGCCGATGGCCGGCCGGCCGGCTGGGCGAGCGCGCACGCCATGTGCTTCCGGCAGCTTGCCGGCAGTGGGTGGTGATACTGAACCGAAGCCGGGCGAGTGTGCGGCGGCGCGCTCGGAGAAACGCGCCCCACCCGTCAGCAGAAAAAGCGACAATCCTGTCGCTGCGGAATCCGACTGGGCGACAGGAAGGTCGCCCCTCCATTGCCAAGCGTCGGCAGACCGCCAGCCATTCAACTCCACTTGGAGTGCGGGGCGGTCAAGGCGCGGTCCAGATGCGTGTAGCCGCCGTCCACGAAGACGATCTGCCCGGTCGTGTGCGACGAGGCCGCCGACGCGAGGAAGACCACCGTCGCCGCCAGTTCCTCGGGCGTCGTGAGGCGGCGGCCCAGCGGGACCAGGCTTTCGACCGCCGCGCGCGTGGCCGCAGGATCAGGCAGCGAGGCGAACCAGCGTTGATACTGGTCCGTGTCGCACTCGGCGGGGAGCACCGCGTTGACACGCACGCCGTCGGCCGCGAGCGCGGCGGCCCACTCGCGGGTGAGGGCGTTGATGCCGCCCTTGGCCGCCGCGTAACCCGAGGTGGCCCCCTGACCGGTCACGGCCACCTTCGAGCCGAGGTTCACAACCGCGCCGCGACACTTCCGCAACTCGGCGAGGGCAAAGTGCGTCAGCGAATAGGCGGGCAGTAGATTCTTCTGGAGCGACGCGAGGAACTGTTCCGGCGGTTGGTCGAGCGCCACGGCGTCGTTCACCCCGGCGTTGTTCAACAGCACATCCAGGTGGCCGAATTCACGCACCGTCTCGGCGATGACCGCCCGGCAGGCTTCGGGGTCCGCAAGGTCGGCGTGCATGAAAAGCAACCGCCCGGCGGGGGCGGCCTCGAGCAACGCGCGACCGGCGATGTCATCCCGGTCCGCGACCGCGACGGAGGCGCCCTCTTCGAGGAAAAGTTTCACGCACGCGGCACCGATGCCCTTCGCCCCGCCGCTGATGAGCACGACTTTGTTGGTAAGTCCGAGGTCCATG
>CAYXDZ010000276.1:0-5160 GCA_964463815.1 uncultured Verrucomicrobiota bacterium
TGATGTCGCCGCGCAGCACCGCGTGGTACCACACACTGGAATGATCGCCGAGCGTCACGTCGCCGATCACCACGGCAGTGCTGGCCAGATAGACGCCCTGCCCCAGCGTCGGGGGCTTGCGCAGAAAGCGATCCAATTGTCCGATAAGCGGGTCCATGGACGGGATACTCAAATCCGTGGTGAACGAACGTCAAGCAATGGGTTGTTTTGCCGACAACCTTGATCGTAGGCTCTGCCCGTGACTGCATGAAAGAATCCGGTCGTCATCACAAGCCCGCGCCCCGCCCGCGCAAGCTGCCGAAGTCCTTCAAGGACTTGACGCCGACGAACGCCTTCAACCCGCGCACCTTCTTCCACGAATTCGTCTGGAAGGCTTTGATCACCAAGCGTGGTGGCGAGCACAAGAAACCGGAATTCCCGAAGCTCGAGCACGGCCAGGTCGCCATCACCTGGATCGGCCACGCGTCGTTCCTCATCCAGTTCAACGACCTGAACGTGCTGATCGACCCGAACTTCGCCAACTGGCTGTTCTTCTTGAAACGCATCAAGAAGGCCGGCTTGAAGATTGAGGATTTGCCGCCCATCGACCTGGTGCTGCTCACGCACGCGCACTACGACCATTTCCACAAGCCCAGCATCCGCAAGCTGCCGGCCCCCAAGATCGGCGTCATGCCGTGGGGCATGGGCAAGCTCGCGCGCGGGCTGGGCTTCGAGCGGATGATCGAGCTGCAATGGTGGGAGAGCTTCGTGCGCGGCGACTGGAAGGTTTCGCTCACGCCCTGCAAGCACTGGGGCGCGCGGCGGTTGCATGATCACGACCGCGGCTTCGGTGGCTTCGTGATTGAACATCAGGGCCGGAAAATCTTCCACGCGGGCGACAGCGCCTACTTCGAGGGCTTCAAGGAAATCGGCGACTACTACCAGCCCGAGATCGCGCTGCTGCCGATCGGCGCGTATTACCCGGACTCCTTCCGCAACGTCCACATGGGGCCGGACGAGGCGTTGCAGGTGTTTCATGAATTGAAAGCCAGCGTGATGGTCCCGATGCACTTTGGCACCTTCAAGCTGTCCTTCGAAGCCATCGACGAACCGCCGCGCTGGCTCAACGAACTCGCCGCCAATGCGGGGGTTCACGACAAGATCCGTCTGCTCGAAGAAGGTGTGCCGACGGTGTTTTGAAGCGGCTGCCAAGGTTTGTTTGAACCGCCTTCCTTGCTTCGATCTTCGGTAACGCGTTACAACCCGCCCGTGTATCTGCTGCTGCCCCTGCTGAGTTCCGTGCTCTACGTGTGCGGCGCGTTGTTTCTGAAGCAGGCCGGCGGCTATGGCGTCGGGGTCTGGCGCACCACCTTCGTCGCCAACCTGATCTGCGGAGCCGCGTTCAACGTGCTGTGGTTTCTCGGCGGCACTTTCCCCGCCGTCACGCTCTGGTGGCAGCCGGCAGTGGTGGCCTTGCTGTTCCTCGCCGGGCAGATGCTCAGCTTCCTCGCCATCGAACGCGGGGATGTCTCGGTGGCCACGCCGGTGATGGGCGTCAAGGTTGTGCTGGTTGCGATCTTCGTGACGCTCGTGCTGGATGAATCCGTGACGACCGCGCTCTGGCTGGCGGCAATCCTCAGCAGCGTTGGCATTGTCTTTCTCAATCGCGGCGGCGGGAGCCAGCCGCACCATCACGCCGGGCTCACCATCGTGCTCGGCATCCTGGCGGCGGCGTGTTATGCGCTCTTCGATGTGCTGGTGCAGAAGTGGTCGCCCGCCTGGGGGGCCGGCCGCTTCCTGCCGATGTTGATGTGGTTCGTCGCGCTTTACTCGTTCGCACTCATCCCGTTCTTCCACGCGCCGTTGCGTGCCGTGCCGCGACTGGCCTGGCGACCGTTGCTCTGCGGCGGCTGCTTCATCGCGGCACAGGGCATCTTTCTCATCAGCTCGCTTTCCCTCTATGGCGAAGCCACCGCCATCAACGTCGTTTACAGCTCGCGCGGCCTCTGGAGCGTGCTGGCGGTGTGGTGGCTGGGTCACTGGTTCGCGAACAAGGAACGCGAGCGCGGTGCCAAAGTGCTTGGCTGGCGGTTGCTCGGAGCGCTGCTCCTGATGGCCGCCATCGTCCTGGTGCTGCGGGGATAGGCAACCCACTTCATCACAACAGGCTGGCGAGCATTTCCGGCGAGCCCCGGGTGGCCACTAGGTAAACATTCCGATCATCCATCCAGCCCGCAGTCGCCCATTCGTCCACCTGCTCATGCGGGTAGTCCAGCGGCAGCTCCGCATCTGGCCAGGCGGATCGTGGCGTGACGAAAAAATGGACCAACTGCCCATGCGAAGTGAAACAGATCAAGGCTACTTGCCGGCCTCGCCAGTCGATCATCCGGCATCCCACCCCCCGTTGCGCGGCCAAGGCGGCGGGTACCGCATAGTTGGTGAATTGATGCTTGGCGCCAAGGTGCGCCTGTAAACGTTCAAGCAATGGCGACTGCACTTCGAGCCGAAAATCACCGGTCAGAAAGTCGCACAGGTCAGCTCGGAGCGTGGCGAAACCAATCGGCTGAACCACGGGCGTTGAGATCCATTGCCAGGCGGCCAGCCCGATCAGGAGGACGAGACTCGCCGCTGCGGCCAGCCACGAACGTCGGCGAAAGCGGTGGGCACGCTGCGAAACGAACCCGCCGGCAAGGAGGTGGTTTTTCAAATGTGCCGGCACGGCGATCTCGTTCAGTTTGCCGGCCAGCGCATCCGTCAACTGCTGCTGCCGCCGGGTCCAATCTTCCAGGGCAGGATCGGTCTCGGCCTCGGCCAGCGCCTCGACGAAGGCGGGGTCTTCGCGGTCGCTGGCACGGGGAAGGCCGCCTTGGAGGAGAAACTTGGCTCGTTGTGGGTCCATATTAGGAGAGCGCGGCCACGGGCGTGGGCAGCGAAATGATGTTGGTTTGCTGGTTCACTACTTCCGGATGGAGCCGGCGAAACAAGTGTTCACGGCCGCGAGCCAGCCGGGACATGACGGTGCCGATCGGCACTTCGAGTACTTCGGCGATCTCGCGATAAGACAAATCGTCCAGGTGGTATAGTGCAAGCGGCACCCGGAAGCGTTCATCCAGTTCCTCCAGTGCCCGCAGCACGAACTTCACGTCCAGGTTGCGGAGAGCCTCCGGAGCGATTGAGGGCAGATCATCCTCGACCAACATGAGTTCGTATTCCGGATGCCGCGTCTCCTTCCGTTTCAGCGCGATGAACTCGCGGTGCAACGTCGTGAACAACCACGCCTTGGTCCGGCTTGCGTCCCGAATCTGACCCCGTTTGCTCGCGTAGATGTAGAAAGTCTGTTGGGTTAGATCGGCGGCCACCGAGGCGTTGTTCACGAGGCTCATGGCAAAGCGGAAGAGCTTCTGGTAATGCTCTTCGACGACAACTTCAAATTTGGGCGAGGCCATGAGTCTGATCCGATCAACCTGCGTGAGGTGATGGCCCCAGGTTTTATTCCCCACGCTCCCGGCAGTGACAATTTCATGCCGGTGGAATAATTCACGTCCCCCCGACTTCACAAGCGCGACGTGACACCCGCGCGGCCGCGCCGTCACCCGAAACAGTAATCAACAAACCTCAATCCGATTCCAAACCGTCATACATTCCATGAAGACTCATTACCTCTCCCAAACCAAGACGGGTGCGGCGGCGGGCTGTCTGCTCGCGCTGCTCGCCCTCACGCCTGCCCATGCCTCCGACTATTCGACCCGTGTCGTCGCGACCGGTCTGGATCGACCGTCCGGCATTGTCGCGATAACTTCGCGGCTCCTCGCCATCACCCAGCTTCCCACTCCCGGCGTGCCCGGCAGCCAGGGCGGCGAAAACACCGTGGATCTGGTTTTCGTGGGGTCGAAACCCGAGCGCGCCCGGGTCTGGAATCTAACCACCGGCGAACCCGAACCCACCAACCTGGCGCTCGACAAACGTTGGAACCTCTATTGGACCTGCAAGTCGGCGGGCGTAATCCTTGAGCGCAATATCCTGCACGGCGAGACCAGCCTGTTCCTCGGCGGCCACGACCAGCCCAGCGGCATCGAGGTGGACCGCTGGCTCGACGTCGACTTCACCCAGCTTCCCACCCCCGGCGTGGGGGGCGGTGCGGGCGGCATGAACACGGTCAACGTCACCGATGGCGAAACGATCGAAGTGCTTACCCTCGGCGAACCGGAACCCACGGACATCGCCGTCAGCCGTAACGGGACCGCCTACTGGACCTGCAAGAGTGCCGGTGTGATTCTCCGGCGCACACCCGATGGCACGGTCAGCCTGTTGTTGAATGAACTGTCCAGCCCGACCGGCATTGCGCTTGATCATCAGGGCCGGCACCTCTACTTCACCGAAGTGCCGACTCCAGGCGTATCCGGCAGCGAGGGTGGCGGGAACAAGGTCTGGGTGTATGATCTCCGCAAAGGTGAGCTCACCTTGGTGGATGCGGGCGATCCCGAGCCGACGGACATCACTGTCGCCTTCAACGGAGCCGTTTTCTGGACCTGCACGAGCGCCGGCGTGATTGTCGAGGCCCGCGATAAGTCACAGGGCCACCCAAGCTTCTGGAAGGATTGACCCGCCAACGCGGAAAGTGGTCAGAGCCCGGCGTGCGCTAGGTTCAATCGCGCGCCGGGCTTTTGGGGCCCAAGTCCTCACGTCTCGCTTTCCAAGTCGCGCGCCGGGTCACTCGCCGCGCAAAGCGGCCAGCAGGTCCGCCAACTCCTGTCGCGACATCACCTGCTCGAAACCGTCCGGCATGAGCGACGTGTCCGCCGTCCGGCGGCCGGCGATTTCGCTGCGTCCAAGGGTTGTCACGAGACCCTGCGCCTGCACCAGCGTGAGCGAGTTCTCGTGCTCGGAACGGATGATGCCGGTCAACGAGCGGCCGTCCTTCGTCTCGATGGTCACGGCGGCAAAGCCCGGGTAGACCTCCGCGTTCGGCACGAGCAGGTGCAGGAGAATCGCCTCCTTCGGCTGGCTGCGGATGCCAAACAGGTCCGGGCCGACGTTGAAGCCCTCGCGGTCGAGGCGATGGCAACTTGCGCAATGCTGCTTGAACAACTCACGGCCCTTGCTGGCGTCGCCTTTCATCGCGGCCACACCTTTGAACTCTTCGTAAACCGCCCAGCGATCACCGCCGACGGAGGTGAAGAG
>CAYXDZ010000277.1:0-5136 GCA_964463815.1 uncultured Verrucomicrobiota bacterium
TGGCCATCAGCCAGCGCCTGGCAACGATCCTTGGCGGCTCCATCCAGGTGGACAGCCAGCCGGGGCGCGGTTCGAGCTTCGGCTTTACTTTCATCGCCGGGATGGTGCCGGCCGGGGAAAATGTCATGGTGCCACCTCCCGCAGCCAGACCGTTACGGGTTTGGATCTCGGAAGACAATGCCCGCGCGGCGGCCGCATTGAGCCGGCAGCTAAAACAGCTTGGGTGTGAAGTCGGCGCCACGGGTCTGCCGGGCGAGTTGTTGAATGGGATTGGCAAGGGCGAGCCCCCTGATTTGATCTTTCTCGATGCTGATCTGCCGGAAGTCAAAAACGGACGCCTGGTCTCTGATCTACGGCAGCGCTTGCAAGGGGTTCCGGTGCCTGTCGTGATCCTGACTTCCATTGCTGAGCGGGCGGCCGGGAGCGCGTGCCCGACGGCGGAACACGTCAGTTACATCTCCAAGCCTCCGCGACTGGGTGATCTCGCGACCGCCATCCAGCAGGTTCAAGGGGCTTCAACTCCGACAGCTCCGGCCCCATCCGTCCCACGACTGGACGAGCGCCTGGCGGATCGACTGCCGCTGCGGGTCCTGCTGGTCGATGACAATCTGATCAACCAGAAAGTCGCCCTGCGCCTCTTGCGGCAGATGGGTTACTCTGCGGACATAGCCAACAACGGGCGCGAGGCCGTGGCGGCGGTTGAGCGGCAACCATACGACATCGTATTCATGGATGTGCAGATGCCCGAGATGGACGGCATTCAAGCCGCACGACACATTCGTGAGCTGGAGGCGGCGCAGGGAAAGCTCCTGCCGGTCACCATCGTCGCGATGACGGCCAACGCCATGCTGGGGGATCGGGAAAAGTGCCTGGAGGCTGGCATGGACGACTATCTCGCCAAACCTGTCCGTCCCGAAGCCGTGCAGGAAATGCTCGAGCGCTGCGCCCGAACGCGAATTGCCACCGACCGGCAGGTGATCGGCGGGGGCGCATCGTTCATCCCCGGGCACCAATCCACGGCCACGTCAGCGCCGGGTGAAACGACTGACACGACTGAAGCCGCCGGCAAACCACCCGTGGACATGGAGCGGTTGCGTGAGTTTTCAGCCTATGACGACGCAGCAATGCGTGAGCTGGGGGTGCTCTACATCGAACAAACCGGGCAGCAGATCGCCCGGCTGCTGGCGGCGTTTCAGCAGGAGGAAATTCAAGAAGTCCGCCGGCTGGCCCACAGTTGCGCCGGCGGCAGTTACACCTGCGGCATGACGCCCATCGGCGACACCTTCCGCCAGATTGAGTCCCTCGCGGACGCCCGGGATTTGCGCGCCATCGCGCCTTTGATCAAGCTGGTGGAAGAGCAGTTCCGAGCCATTGACAATTTTCTGCGCGAACATGTCCTGGTTTCCACATGAGGTGTGCGGATCAACCCGTGAATTGCTCCGCAGGATTGACCGGCGGGCAATTCAGTTTCCCCTGCTGCCGGCCGATGTGATCTTGTCATGAAGAAGATTTTGTTCATCGAGGACGACCCCATCCTCGGGCCGGTTTATCAGGCGCAGTTGAAGAGCGCCGGCTTTGAAGTCGTTTGGGTGACGGACGGCGAGGCGGGGTTGAACGCGCTCCAGATTTCCCGGCCGGACCTGATCGTGCTCGACATCCAGTTGCCGCGCATCTCCGGTCTTGAACTGCTGCAAATCATTCGCAGCAGCCCTGGTGTTGACCGGCTGCCGGTGATCGTGTTCACCAATTCATTTCAGGAGGATGTTCTGGCGAAAGTTCGCAAGGCGGGCGTGGAGCGCATCCTTTCAAAATCCCAGGTCATCCCGCGTGAAGTGGTTGCCATCATCAAGGAGTTTTTGTTCGGAGCTGAGCAGGAGCAGGCGTCAGGTGCGACGGGGAGTGAGAGTCCGGAAAACAAGGCCTTCACGGCGGCGTTGCAGCGGCAGTTGGGTGACCTCCTGGCCGCCTGCCGGCGCATGGTCACCGAGGTGAACCGCGATTCCGTTCCGGAAACCCGGGTGGCCAAGATCCGGATGCTCCGGAACACCGTGCGCCAGTTAATCAGTGTGGCCGCCGCCGCCAACCTCAAGGCGCAGGCTTATTTCTGCGAGGCCCTGGACGCGCTTCTGGTCGAGTTGTGTGACCAGCCGGATCGCTTGACGGTTTCCAGTCTCCGCACCGTGACCCAGTCCGTGGATTTCCTGTTCGAAAAGTTCGATCGCTCGCGCCGCCTTGTGCTGCCCGGCAATCTCGCGTTCCGGGTCTTGATCGTGGATGATGATCCGATCTCGCGCCGCGCGGTGCAGGTGGCGTTGAGCCGAATCAAGCTGCAGGCCACCGAGTGCGGCTCCGCACAGGAGGCTTTGGACTATTGTTCACGGGGCGGCTTCGACGTCATCTTTCTGGATGTGAACATGCCGGACGTGAACGGCTACGACCTTTGCTCCCGGTTGCGCAAGCTCGAGCCCAATCAAACCACGCCCGTCATCTTCGTCACCGGCCGGACGGACTTGCAAAGCCGGGCGCAGTCCACCCTGAGTGGCGGCAACGATTTCATCACCAAGCCGTTTCACTTCATGGAGCTGGCGGTCAAGACTCTGCTCCATCTGCTGCGCAGCAAAATGAAGTGACATGCCCCGAAGCCTTATGAGTTCGATCAGGATCAAAGCGGAGACCGTGCTCGCCCGCCCGCCGGTGGTGCGCGCGGGAAGTTTCCCTTCGGGGCCGCGGTTTGCGGAGTTGGACAGCATTGAAGCATGACAAAAATTTTGTTCATCGAGGATGATCCCGTCCTTTCCAAGGTCTATTGCAAGGCTTTGGAAGCCGCGGGTTTTGAGGTTCACCACGCCGCCGATGGCGAGGCCGGCCTGACGGTGTTGCAGGTCATGCGGCCGGACTTGATCTTGTTGGATTTGATGCTGCCCCGGATTTCCGGCATGGACCTGCTGCGCATCATCCGCGGTTCCGAGGACATCAAGGACACGCCGGTGATCGTCTTCAGCAGCGCGTTTCGCAATGATGTCCGCGAAGAAGTCGAGAAGCTGGGCGCGAACCGGCTGCTGTCCAAGGCGGAGTTTGTGCCCAAGCAGGTGATAGCGATCATCAAGGAGCTCCTGCCCGGAGGCATTCGCCGGATCGCTGGCGCGAGCGAGGATCCCCGCGTCATCGCCGAGTTCACCGCGAAGATCCCCCATCTGCTGCATGCCTCCGGTCAGTTGATTCAGGAGGTCAACCGGGAGGTGGGCATCGACCGTCGGGGTGGCCGGTTGCGGGCGTTGAAGAGCACGGTCTGTGACCTGGCCGACGTGGCCATTACGCTCGACAAGGCGGCGGCGGCCTACTTCTGCGAAGCGTTGGATGCCCTGCTCGGTGAAGCGTCCGACCGGGTGGGCAAGCTCGGGCCGGCCGGCCTGCGCACCATCACCCAGGCCGTGGACTTTTTGTCGGACGCATTCGATCCCGGGTGCCACTTCGGCTTCACGGGTTTTCCCGCCTTCAACATTTTGATCGTCGATGACGATTCGATCTCCCGTTGTGGTGTGCAACTGGCCTTGAGCAAGATCAAGCAGAAGGGGCAGGAATGCGCCAGCGCGCCGGAAGCCCTGGCCCGCTGCACGGAGCAGGCTTTTGATCTCATCTTTCTGGATGTGGAGCTGCCGGACATGAACGGTTTTGACTTGTGCGCGGAGATTCGCCGCACCGGCGCCAGTCGTTCGGCCCCGGTCATTTTTGTGACGCAGCACACCGACTTGCAAAACCGGGCGCAGGCTTCGCTGAGCGGCGGCACCGACTTTATCAGCAAGCCGTTTCACTTCATGGAACTGGCGGTCAAATCCTTGTTCCACTTGCTGCGCAGCAAGCTTCAGTAGGCGCTCCGTCAGGGCGGTGCTTCACGCCGCCCTTCCATTCCACTTCCACTTCACCCCGGCGGAGGACCGTCTCGTCACCCGACCTTTTGCCGGTCTGCCCTGTGCGGTGAAACACACATCCCTGTGCGGTGAAACGCCCACTTGGCGGCACGCGGTTCCGCGCTTTTCTTTTCGCCATAAGCGACCACTGCCGCCGTTTGAGACCGCGGATCAAGTCGCGCGAGAATAAACCTCAACTTGATAAATGTTATGATCACACCATCACGCAAAAGAGGCTTCACCCTCATCGAACTCCTGGTCGTCATCGCCATCATTGCGGTGCTGGCCGGGCTCCTGTTGCCGGCCTTGTCCCGCGCCAAATCGGCGGGTCAGGGCATTCAGGCATTGAACAACCTGCGCCAGCTCGGTCTGGGCTGGATCATGTATGCGGATGACCACAATGGCCGGCTCGTCCGCAACAGCGACGGCACGCAAGCCGGGCTTACGCCCGGGTCGGCAAGCTGGGTGGGCGGCTGGCTGGATTTCACTTCCAGCCTGGACAATGTGAACACCGGCCTGCTGGTGGACAACGAGAACTATCCCTACGCCGCCTACTTGGGGCCGTACGTCAAAAACCCGGCCGTGTTCAAAGATCCGGCGGACAAGAGTCAAGTGACCATCTTTGGCCGCCAGATCAGTCGCGTGCGGTCGGTCGCCATGAACGGCTACATGGGCGGCAACCGGGTTTGGGACGGCAACGACGCCTACCAGTTGTTCAGTTCCATCGATCAACTGACGACCCTCCAGCCGGCCAAGGCCTGGGTGCTGATCACCGAACGCGAGGACAGCATCAATGACGGCTGGTTCGGCGTGGACATGCTGAACAATCAGGTCGATTACCCGGCCAGCTATCACAACAACGCCGGTGCGCTGGTCTTTGCGGACGGCCACTCGGAAATCAAGCGGTGGCGCGATCCGCGCACCACGCCCCTCCTCAAGCGCGGGGAATTGCTGCCGTTGAACATCCCGATGCCGAACAACCCCGACCTCGAATGGTTGCGGGAGCGCACGACGGCATTGAAGTAATCGAATCAAGCTCCATCAATACCGCGCGCCGCCAGTGCAGGCTGGCGGCGCGTTTGTTGTACGGCTACTTCGCCAGATCCTTGCGCGGGAAGAGCGGTTGCGGCGCGCCACAGGTGTGGCCTTCCGGGAGCCCGCCCCACGCGGCGGCGGCCAGTTTGTCCGGCTGGGAGCTGAGATTGAGTTGCGCGTAAATCTTCTCCGC
>CAYXDZ010000278.1:0-5133 GCA_964463815.1 uncultured Verrucomicrobiota bacterium
TCGCGAAAGCTCACCGTCATCCCGTCGTCGTAGTTCTGAAGCCCGATGTAGCCTTCCAGAGTGCGGCCATCTGGATCGGTCCAGGTGGTTACGAGTTCGCCATTCATCCGCACCGAGTAATTGTGCCCGAGGCACGTCAGCTCGAATTCATTCCATTCGCCGGGTGCCTTCGTGTTTGTCTTTGTGGACGCCTTGAATGGATAGATCGAACCGGTGCGCCAGGTCGGGGTCTCCGGATTGGGATCCCCCATTTCGAGTTCGTGTCCCCGGTTCACCGCCACCCAGGGATCGCCACCCGGATCGGGAAAGCGGACGAACACACCGGAGTCCGCCTTCGCCCCCGACTGCCGGAACGCGCCGCGCAGGATGAAGTTCTTGAACTTGCGTTCGCTGAACCACCACAAGCCCATGCCGCCTTTGGCCGATGCGACCCCGTCCTTCATTTCAAAGCCGCCGGGTCCGCTCTGCTTCCAATGCCTCAACGCGTCACCGGTCAGCAAGGACTTGAAGCCGTCGTCGTTGAAGGCAAAGGAAGGCAGTCGCTTGAGGTGCTCGACGGGAACTTCGTCAATCGGGCGAATCTGGATGTTACGGTAGAACAGTTCCGCCGCCTCGGACTGCAACTGTATCTTGCCGTGGAGCAGGGGAATGACCTTGCCGTCTTGGTCCGTGTAACGCGGCAGGGTCGCCACCAGGTTCACGTGACCGTTGAGCACGTGAATGCAATTGCCGGCCCAGAAGATCACCTCGTTGGTGTTCCAGTTGCCGAAGACGTATTCCATGTCGATCTCGGGCGTGATGCCGCTCGAACTGGGAACCGTCAGACGAGCCCCCCCGGGTCGGTAAACGACGTTGCGCTCGCCGGACCACTCGCGTTTGTACGGCACCCACGGTTCGTTGTCGTCGGTGATCCACTCGCCCTCGGTGTCGATGATCGCGCCGTTGACGCTCCACCACTGGCCGGTGCCCTTCTCCATGATGTTGTTCTCGACGCTCGTCATCCAGCCCGTGGCGGGATTCACGTCGCCGAAGGCGCAATAAAGGATGCCCGAATCGCGGCCCACCGTCGCGCGCGGGGGCCAGCGCTTCGGTCCCCACTTGAATTCCAGTCCGATGTGGAAGTTGGTGTATTGCGTCTGCGTCGTGATTGAGCCGTAGATTTCGCCCGAGACGCGGATCGCGGGCGCGCCGTCCTCGTTGACGATGGTGAACACGTTGCGCGGATCGCTGTTCCAGCCGAGCGGCTTCTCGGTGCCGGGCAAGGCGGCGAGATACTTGTCCCAGCCGGTGAAGTCGCGACCGTTGAAGAGCGACTGCCAGTCCTCAGCGCGGGCACCGCCGGCCACCAGGTACAAGGCCAGGAGACACACGCCGAGCCGGGCCGGCTTCACCCGGCGGAGATTTGGAAGGCAGTAGGAGGAAGCTGGAGTTTGCATCAGGTGGTTGAACGGCGAAAACGTTAGCGGGCCCTCCGGCGGGAGCAAGCTGGCAGATTTTGGCGCGCGGGAGCCGGGTTTGACGCTGCACCTGCGGACGGATCAATCGAGCGGTTCCAGCCGGCCGCCGTTGAGAATGCGGTATTGCCGGCCATGCCAGGTGATGGTGTTGCCGGAAAACGCGAGCGCCCACCAGAGCACGCCCAAGAGGTCGCGTTCGCCAACCGTGGCACGCCGGCCGGGCGGGAGTTCCTTCCCGGTCAACTGCCGCCAGTTGGCGCGGGCAACGTGCTCGCGAACGAGCAAACAGGCCAACAGCAGACCGACCGGCGCCCACCAGGGCGGCAGCGCTGCCAGGCCCAACGTAACGGCCAGAAAACCGCCCGCCCAGAGCGGCCAATGACTGAGCCCGCTCAGGAAGTAGGGAACCGGCTCGCACGCGCGGATCGTGCGCGCCCACCGCAGTTGATGCGCCCACATCTGGCGGAAGGTTTCCGGGCGGGCGTAACAGTCCACAACCTTCCGGGTGAGCTCGATGCGCCGGCCCGAGCGATGCACGAGCAAGCCAAGGCGGTTGTCGTCCGCCAGGTACTCCACCAGCACCCGAAAGCCGCCGAGTTCGCGGAGTGTTTGGTGGCGCAGGCTCATCACGGCACCGAGAGCAAACTTCATCATGCGCAGGGAATTTGACTGACACACCTGGCTCCAGAAATCGGAGTTCACCGCGATGGCTTCGAGCCACATGGCGTGGTTGCGCGGGTTGGCGTAGCGGTAGAAGCTGTTCACCAGGCCAACTTGATCGCGGTGAAGAATCGTCATGGCCTCGGCCAGATAACCCGCCGGCGCCATCACATCCGCATCGCTGATGACGATGGCTTCATGGGTAATCAGCGGTTCAAGCTGCATCAGGGTGGAGACTTTGGGATTCGCGCCGAGCGCCAAAGGGCACACCACCAGCCGCGCGTCGAGCTGGGGG
Source organism: uncultured Verrucomicrobiota bacterium (assembly GCA_964463815.1). GTDB lineage: Bacteria > Verrucomicrobiota > Verrucomicrobiia > Limisphaerales > RI-55 > RI-55. The sequence goes on from CAYXDZ010000278.1 coordinate 2,413, forward strand.
AACCGGGCCAGCAGATCTTGAATGATGGGGCGCACGGGGTCGGCTTCGTCCATGATCCCGAACAGTACCTGCACGGGCGCGGGATATTCCTGGGTCAGCCAGCTTCGCAGACATTCCGCCGTGTGTTCATCGCAGCCCTTGAGCGGTTTGAGCAGCGTCACCGACGGCAGTTTTTTCGCCGTGGCCACGGGTTGGTGGAGGGCGAAACTGCGGGCGGCCAGCCGTTGCCAGATGTTCAGTCCCAGACTGAGCAAGGTCAGGCCACCAAAGAACCACAGCAACGTCATGTCATGACTTGCCGCCGGCTTCAGCCTGCAACCGGCGGTCGATCACAAACGGGCCAAACGGAAGCAGTGAAGCGATGAAGGCCAGCGTCGCCATGCCGAAGGAAAGTCCGCCGCGGAAAAAGGCCACCGCCAGCACCCAGCAGAACCAGATGAAGAGGGCGCCATGGATCCAGCCGACGATCTTTACCGCCAGGGGCAGGTCCGCGAAGTACTTTAAGGGCATCGCGATGAACAGGAGGACGAGGTAGGAAATTCCCTCGATCTTGCCCACGTGGCGCAGGCGGTCAATAGGTGAAGACGGCATGGGGGAAATTGTTTCGAAGAAGCCCGGTTTGACCACCAAAAAAGGCCGCCGATTGGAGTGGCAGCGAGGTGATGGCGGTACGAAACAGTTAGCGGTTTTCTGCCGGTTGGCGGGTGCGCCGCCATTTGGCGCGGTGGTTGACAATCCAGTCCGTGAGGGCACGCTCAAAGCCGATGTCGTAACCGGCCTTTTCCGATTCGATCCACTTGTGCTTCAGAATCTCCTCGCGCTCCGCCTGAAACTCCCGGTACAGGGAAGAATTCCTGACCAGATCTCCACTGCTTTGGACTGGCGAATTTTCGGCACTCATCACACTCAACCTAGGCCAAAGCTTACCCGCAGTTCGCTGACTGACAATCCCAAATCCGTTTCCCGCCGCCGTTGGACCCGACCGAAAATGTATCTCGCCCGATCCATCGTCGTAGCGGCCGTAATAGAGTGGCTCATCCAATCCATAACCTATTTCCCCGCCCTGGCCCACGAATCGCGCAGGGTGATGATCCGGTTGAAGACGAGTTGGCCGGGGTTGGCCGGAGTCTGCTGATCGGCCGAGTCGATGCAGAAATAGCCGAGGCGCTCGAACTGGAAACGGTCGGCGGGCTGCGCGTCCTTCAAAGACGGCTCCAGCTTGCAACCGGTCAGCACTTCGAGGGAGTGCGGGTTCAGCAGATCGGTGAAATCCTTGCCCTCGACGGCGTCGGGTTCCTCGACGGTGAACAACCGGTCGTACAACCGGACCTGCGCTTCGACGGCGTGCGCGGCGCTCACCCAGTGGATCGTGCCCTTGATCTTGCGCCCGGCGGTCGGGCCACCGCTCTTGCTGTCGAGATCGGCGGTGCAACGCAGCTCTAAGATCCGGCCGCCGGCGTCCTTCACCACTTCCTCGCACTTGATGATGTAGGCGTATTTCAGGCGCACCTCACCACCGGGTTTCAGGCGGAAGAACTTCGGCGGCGGCACCTCGGCAAAGTCGTCTTGATCAATGAACAACTCGCGGCTGAAGGGCAACTGGCGCTTTCCGGCGGATTCGTCCTCTGGGTTGTTGATGGCGTCGAGCTGCTCGACCCGGCCCACGGGATAATTGGTGATCACGACCTTGATCGGGCGCAACACGGCGAGCCGGCGTTGCCCAACCACGTTCAAGTCCTCGCGCACGGCGTGTTCCAGCACGGCGACATCGGTGAGGCTCTTGTACTTCGTGACGCCAATGTGGTAGGCGAAGTTGCGCAACGACCGCGCGGTGTAGCCGCGCCGACGCAGGCCCGAGATGGTCGGCATCCGGGGATCGTCCCAGTTGCTGACGAGGTTTTTCTCCACCAGTTCGAGCAGCTTGCGCTTGCTCATCACAGTGTAGGTGAGGCTCAACCGCGCGAATTCATACTGGTGCGGCAACGGCCGCGGCAGGGTGACGTTCTCGATGATCCAATCGTAGAGTGGACGATGCACTTCGAATTCAAGGGTACAAATTGAGTGCGTGATGCCTTCCAGCGCGTCGCTCAGGCAGTGCGCGAAATCGTACATCGGGTAGATGCACCACACGCTGCCCGTCCGGTGATGATGCGCGTGCCGAATGCGATACAGCGCCGGGTCGCGCAGATGGATGTTCGGCGACGCCATGTCGATCTTCGCGCGCAACGTCTTCGCGCCGTCGGGAAACTCGCCTTTTCGCATGCGGGCAAAGAGGTCCAGGTTTTCGGAGATCGAGCGATCGCGGTTGGGGCTGGGCGTGCCGGGAATCGTGGGCGTGCCGCGATGTCGGGCGACTTCCTCGGCCGTCAGGTCGCACACAAAGGCGAGCCCGCGATTAATGAGTTCCACGCCGAAGCCGTAGAGCTGTTCGAAATAATCCGAGGCGAAGGAGGGCTCGATCTTGGTCGTGCCGGCATCTTTGGCGAGCAGACCATAGCCTGAAGTTTCACCAGCGGGTTTGAGTGCCAACACATGATCCGCCCAGCCGTCGATCAGCCAATGCACATCGCGCTGGATCGACTCGACGTATTCGACATCCTCCTTGGTCGGATTGGTGTCATCCATTCGCAGGTTGCAGGTGCCGTTGAACTCGCGGGCGATGCCGAAGTTCAGGCAGATCGACTTGGCGTGGCCGATGTGGAGGTAGCCGTTGGGCTCGGG
>CAYXDZ010000279.1:0-1082 GCA_964463815.1 uncultured Verrucomicrobiota bacterium
GATAACCTTGGGAATGCCTTCCGTCGTTGTCACGCCTAACCTATCAGCAAGAAGCGGTGAAAATTCCGCGATGTCTCTTGCCGAAACCTCATGCCATACCGGCAATATGAGCTTGCCTCCCTCCGTCGCTTCGCGAGCGGTCAACGCATTGAGCTCCTTCTGCGGCCAGTGCTTTGCAAAGAAGCTTCTGCTCAAAACGACAATCCCGAAGCGGCAATTCTTCAGTCCCGAGTCAATACCTTGCCTGAGACTGTCCCCAAGCTTCAGTGAGTATTCATCAAACCAGACAGAGTAACCAAGGTCACGAAGTGCCTTGGCTATCGGCCTAGCAATCGCGTCTTTGTCTTCTGTTGCGTGGGAAATAAATATCGAACTCATTTCGTTCGCGCCAATCAGGCATCCGCTTCAGTACTTCACTTCCACCCACCGCTGCTCTGCGGCGGAGAGCACGGCGGCGTCGATGACGGCCTGGACTTTCGCGCCGTGATGCAGCGACGGGTAGGCCGGGCGGCCGGCGCGGATGGCGTCGAGGAACTCGAACATCTGGTCGTAGCGGAAGTTCACGAGCGGATCGCCCTCGTGCGGGTTGCGCGGCGAGCCGGGCCACGTCCAGAAATCCTCCGGGATCGTGATGGTCTCGAGGCCGGGCCCGTTCGGCTTGCCGACCTGCAACTGGTTCCAGCGCTCGGTGAAGAACACGTACGAGCCGTCGCTGCCGTTGATCTCCAGGTAATCCTGGCTGCGCCAGCTCTCGTTGCGGCCGGTCGCGAGCTTAGAGCTTTCCATCATGCCGGTCGCGCCGTTCGCGAACTCCACCATCAACGCCGACCAGTCATCGAGGTCCGACGGCGCGCCGCCGCGCGTGGGGACGAACTGCTTCAACCCGGCAACGAGCCGCCGCATGTCGCCGTAGAGTTCATGGGCGAAGTTGACGCGGTGCGAAAGCATGTCCCCGAGTTCGCCCGTGCCGGCAGCCTTCTTGACCTGCCTCCAGCCCAGGTTGCGCGAGCCCCAGTCCTGCAACCGGCAGCTCCGCAGATGATACGGCGTGCCGATGGCGCCGGCCTTCACGAGGTGCATCA
>CAYXDZ010000279.1:1182-5132 GCA_964463815.1 uncultured Verrucomicrobiota bacterium
CGGTAGTCGGTGGAGGTGGTCGTCGCACCAGTGAGGCCGGCGACCTTGTGGAGGTTCGGCTCGAAGATGTCCGCGACGGCGGTGATCTCGGCGAGGTGGTGGCACATGGCCACGCCGGGAACGTGGTTCTGGAGGGTGATGCCGCCGCAGCCGACAATGCCGATTCGGATTTTGCTCATGGGTCGAAAGGCCGCGAGTATGCACGCCGGGGTGGCGATGACAAGGCGGTTGCCGGTGGCGGACGCTGCGGGTGCAGCTCCTTTTAGTTTCCAGCCCGCCCACTGTCGGAACGGGCGCGAGCCCCGGCTCCTGGCTCCGGTTGGCAACCTGCCCTACCCTGGCCGCGCATGCTGGGATCTGGGAGGCTCCCGCTGGATGTCGGGACCGTTGCGGGCCGCGAACATCGTTGCGCTCGTTCCGCGGCGGAAGTTACGGCGGACCGGCAGGTCCGCCCTACCGCGGTCGCTACACGCGGGCCGCGCTAATGGGTCATCACGTAGGTGATGATATTAATGGCCATGGGAAAGGCGAACTTCTCCGCGTAAGTCTCGAAGAACCACGGGCTGACGCCTTCCTCTTCCCAGCCGTCGCTCATGTCGGTGTTGAGCGCGACGAGCATCATGAGCCGGCCCCGGTCGTCGAAGTAGCCCCGGAAGTCCGCCGGCTGCGGCTGTTCCCAGGAGATTTCGTCCTCCCAGGTGCGGTAGGGATCGGGGGCGTCCTGGTTGCGATGCGCGGAGTCCTCGCTGGGAATTTGCGGCGGGCCGTCCAGCGGGAAGACGATGCTGAAGATGGGGTGGTCGTGGGGCAGGGATTGGGGTTCGCGGCCGGGGAAAACCCGTTGCATCTGCTGGTAAAGGTGGTTCCACATCTGGTTGCCCCAGAAGTCGTCCACCAGGAGAAAGCCGCCGTTCAGCAGGTAATTGCGAAGAGCCTCGGCCTCGGCGTCGTCCAGATCGATTGACCGGGGGTCCACCATGAAGAGGAAGGGGTAGTCATTCAGCCGGGGGTCCGTGAGCGGGAGGGACAGGGGATCGGGCGACACGACCAGGGAGGTCATCTGGTTGAGGCGCCAGGACAGGTTCAACTCCGCGTTGGGATAATCGGTCATCCAACTACGGCCGCCCCGGCCCCGCCCGCCAAACTCCACCCGGACGATGGTGAAGACATCCTGTGGAAACCGGGGGTTGATCTCCCACGTCGGGGTGTCGCCGCGGCTGGGCATCCGCTGACGGGACTGCCGGAACTGCGCCACCCCCACGGCCACGACCGCGAACAGGAGCAGCGCAATCATGAGCGGGCGACGTGGCATAAATGGACGCAAAGCGGGCAAGCGGACGGACGCTAGCACGATAGACGCTCGAGGGGAACCTCCGGTTTCAAGGCCGCCTGCGCCGCCCGGAAATCCGCGGGCAGCTCCGCCGTGAAGGTCAGCACCGCCTCGCTGCGCGGATGGGTGAAGGTGATCGCGCGGGCGTGGAGCATCTGGCGTGGTGCGGCGTAGTTGGTGAGCTCCTTCAACCGCTGGTTCTGGCGCTTCCCGTAGGTTTCGTCGCCCACGAGCGGGTAGCCGATGAACTGGAAATGCACGCGTATCTGGTGCGTCCGCCCGGTATGCAGATGCGCTTCGATGAGCGCCGCGCCCATGTATCGCCCCAGCACCCGGTAGCTGGTGTGGGCATCCCGGGCGTGCTCGTCATCGCGCACGGCCATCCGTTTGCGATGGCTGGGATGGCGGGCAATCGCCGCCCGGATGTTGCCGCTGGCCGGGATCGTCTCCCCGCAGACGAGCGCGTGATAAATCTTCTCCATCGTGCGGCCGGCGAACTGTTTGGCGAGGCCAAGATGGGTGAAGTCGTTCTTGGCCACGATCAGGCAGCCGCTGGTGTCCTTGTCCAGGCGATGCACGATGCCCGGCCGGGCCACGCCGCCGACGCCGCTCAATTTGCCCCGGCAATGATGCAGCAGCGCGTTCACCAGCGTGTGCTCGTCATGGCCGGCACCCGGATGCACCACGATGCCCGGATCCTTGTTCAGCACCAGCAGGTCATCATCCTCGAACAGGATGTTGAGCGGGATTTCCTCGGGCGCGGCGACCGGTTCGCGCGGCTCCGGCCAACTGACGGTGATCACCTCGCCGGCCTTGGGGAAATAACGGGCCTTCACGGCCTGGCCCCCGACGAGGATGTGCCCTTCCTGGATCAACCGGACCAGTTGCTTGCGCGAGACGCCGGGGAAAAACTGCCGGAGATACGAGTCGATCCGCTCGCCGGGAGCGGGGTCGCCAATCGTCAGGGTCTGAGTAAAGACAGGCATGCGAACGAACATTGAAAAACCGGCGGTCCCGGTGGCCGGCGCAGCAACCCGCTAGCGGGCCGGCTGGCGGGTGGAGTGGCCGCCCGGATTCAGCCAGGCAAGCACGAACAACAATCCGACGCCGATACAAATCGCGCTGTCAGCGACATTGAACGCCGGGAATCCGAGTTCGTTGCCGTTGCGCTGGATCACGTAGAAGTAGATGAAATCGATCACGTGGCCGTGGAGCATCCGGTCGATCAGATTGCCGACAATGCCGCCGAAGATGAGGCCGAGGGCCACCTGGCCGGTCGTCGTGTGCGCGTCAAAATGGTGGCGGGTCAGGTAAAGGATGAAGATCGCCGCGATGGAGATCAGCGCCAGCACGCCGTTGCGCCCCTGGAACATGCTGAACGCCGAGCCGGTGTTGCCCCAGTGAACCAGCTTGAAGAAACCCTCGAGCAGCACCCGCTCGTCCGCAAAGCCAAGGACGCGCAGGATGATGCCCTTGGTGAGCTGGTCCAGCAGCAGCACCGCCACCGCGATCAACGGAATGCGGCGCGGCGCGGCCAGCCACCAGGATGGATCTTTGAACGACAAAGGCAGGAACGGGAACCCGTCAGAATTTCACTTCCGAGAGGTATTTGAGGCTCTGCGGAATCTGGTCCACCACGGTGGGGGACTCGTCCTCGATGAAGTAGTGCTTCACGCCGGCTTTTTGGGCGGCGGCGAGAATGGCCGGCCAGTTCATCTGTCCGGTGCCGATGGCCACGTCGTTCTTCACATCGGTGCCGCCGGAGAAGTTGCCTTCCACACCTTTGCGCAGATCCTTCACGTGCATGAGCTGCCAGCGGCCGGGATATTTTTCCAAGTATTTCACCGGGTCCGCGCCGGGATGCACCACCCACAGCACGTCCATTTGATACGCCACCTTCCCGGGATCGGTTTCCCGGATCAACAAGTCCATCAACGTGCCGTCGCCGTGCGGTTGGAATTCGTAACCGTGGCAGTGATAGAAGAACTGGATGCCCTCCTTCGCCAGCGCCTCGCCCGCCCGGTTGAACACCCGGGCCGCCTCGCGCGTGGTCGCCTCGTTGAACTGCCCCCCTTGGTGCGAAATCCAGGCGCACCCGGCGTATTTCAAACCCAGCGCCTTGGCTTCCTGGGCGACCGCTTCGGGATCGTCGCGATACTTATCGTAAGAAAAGTGTCCGCTCACCGCGGTGAGGCCATGCTCCTTGAGCAACTGAAGAAAACGGTCGGGTGAGAGGTTGTAAGTGCCGGCCAGTTCCACGGTCTTGAAGCCGTAAGCCTGCACCTGCTTGAGCGTGGCCGGCACGCCCTGGCTGGCGAACTGGCCACGCAACGAATAAAGCTGAAGCCCCAGCGGCCCCTTGAAGCTGGCCCCGGTGCCGACCTCGGCGGCGGTCAGGCCGGGTGAAAACGCGGCGGCGGCGAGGCCGGCCGCCAGCGCGAGCGATTTGAGTGCGGTGTTCATGGCGGGATTCAAGCCCCAGCCGGCCCGCGCGGTAAAGGAGGATTTCCGGGATGGGCGGCGGGCTAAATGATCGACAAGGGGGGAAAAACAATCCAGTTTGTCCGCCACCCACCGGACTGCGTTGGCTGAATAGCCGTCCTTGGCACCAACGTCGAAC
>CAYXDZ010000280.1:0-3912 GCA_964463815.1 uncultured Verrucomicrobiota bacterium
ACGCGGTTGATTTAGCAGAGGCTTGCGCCGGGAGCAACAGCGGAACGGGATCCGGAAGCGGGCGGTGGCAACCGCAAACCGCGCCGGGGCATTTCCAAACTTGTTTGGGAAAAGGCCGGTGCTAAATTGCTCGCGTGAGCATTGCTGTAAACGAATCGGCCAACCGTTTGAAGATGGTTCCCTGCGCGGGCTGTGGTGCCCGCAGCTTCATCACCAACGAGCTCGCGCCCTTTGAAACCGTACCCTGCTCGAAGTGCGGACACCCCCTGATGCTGCCGGTGATGATGCAGCATTTCGAGCTGCAGAGTTTCGTGGCCGCGGGCGGCATGGGGGCGGTGTACAGCGCGTATGACACCATGCTGCAGCGGGTTGTGGCCATCAAGTTGATGAAACGCGAACTGGCCGAGGACAAGGAGGCTTACGAGGCCTTTTTCCGCGAGGCCCGCGCGTGCGCCTCGCTGAATCACCAGAACATCATCCACATTTATCACTTCGGGGAGTTCGAGGGTCAGCTCCTCCTGGTGATGGAACTGGCCAATAATGGCAGCCTCGACAGCCGCATCGAAAAGGAAGGCCGCGTGCCGGAGCTGGCCGTGCTGGACATCGGCATCAAGATGGCCCAGGCGCTGGCTTCGGCGCTCAAGAAGAACCTGCTGCACCGCGACATCAAGCCCGGCAACATCCTCTTCGATCAGGAGGGCGAACCCAAGCTGGTGGACTTCGGGCTGGCGCGCAGTGCCGACAGCGAGACGGAAATGGACACCGCCATTTTCGGGACGCCGTATTACGTGGCACCGGAGCGGATCAAACGCGAGGTGGTCAACTGGTCGTCCGATCTTTATTCGTTGGGAGGCACGCTCTACCACGCGTTGACCGGCCACGTGCCGTTCGAGGCTCCGACCCCGGAAGATGTGGTGGCGGCGCACGTCCACACGCTTCCCACGGCACCGAACCTGGTGGCACCGGACATCACCCAGGAAACCAGCGAGGCCATCATGGCCACCCTCTCGAAAGATCCGGCCGAGCGCTTTCAGAGCTACGATGAGTTCCGCATGGCCCTGGAGGCCGCGCGCACCAAGGTGATCATGCAGCGCTACCACTCGGCGGCCGATGAGGAGATCCCGGAGGCCGCCGGAAAAGGAAAAAGCTGGTGGCGGCGTTGACCGGCACCAGCTCCAACCGCAACAGCTGTGAAGGAACGAAGCAGGAAGGGTTACTTGACCGGTTTCGCTGGCTTTTCCTTCGGGGCTTTCGCTTCTTCGACCTTGGGTCCGATGCGCAGACTGACCAGCGATTCCTTGCCGTCATCCGTCTTGCGCAACTGCCCGGCAACTTCTTCACCCACCGCCGCATCTTCGAGCGTGGCCGGTTTGCCCTGCTTCATGATCTTGGTCTCATCGCTGAGATAGAGGGTACGACTCCGCTCCTTGCCGATGAGCGTGATGGTCTTCTTTTCCTTGTCCACGGCCCCCAGCTTGCCGCTGAACGGATAAGGTCGCGGGGCCTTGGTGGCCGCCTCCGCGGGCTTGGCCTTGTCCGAGGCGTTATTGGCCTGGGCGGATGCGGTGAGGGGAGCGGTGAGGAACGAGGCGGCGAGGAGAACCGCAAGATACAAACCTCCATTGGTGTGTTTCTTCATATGTATTTCCCTGTTTGAGGGTGGGCGAAGTTTGCCTCCAGTCCGCCCTGGCCTTCAAGCTGGTTGTCGCAAATCTCTGGTCAGCAACGCTTCTTCTCCTCAGCGGATTGCCTGATACACCGCTCAATTCCGCCGGGAGAGTGGTTGCGCCGCCGTGCATTCCTGATTAATCCTCTCGCGTCGCCGATGATCAAACCGAGCCTCCTCATAGTAGATGACGAAAAACCGACGCGGGAAGGTCTCCGCGCCGCGCTCGAGGATCAGTATGATGTGTACCTCGCCGAAGACGCTGCCGCCGCGATGGCCTTGCTTGAGCGCGAGCATTTCGCGGTGATGCTGACCGACTTTCGCCTGCCCCAGGAAGACGGCATGAAACTCATCGCCCGCGCCAAGTCCCTTTCCCGCCCGCCGATCTGCATTCTGATGACGGCCTACGGCTCCGAGGAACTGGCGGTCGAAGCGATGAAACGGGGCGCGGATGATTACATTTCCAAGGGCCGGTTGCAGATCGATGAACTGGAGATGCGGATCGCCAAGGCGTTGCGATCGCAAAAACTTGAATCCGAGAACGTCGCCCTCAAGCAGCAGCTCGACGAAAAATTCGGCGTTGAAAACATCATCGGCGAATCGCCGGCGATGATTGAAGTCTTCGACCGCGTGCGCCAGGTCGCGCCCACGCGCGCGTCGGTGTTGATCCTTGGCGAAAGCGGCACCGGCAAGGAACTGATCGCCAAGGCGATTCATCAGCTCAGCCCGCGCGCGAAGCAGCCGATGGTGACCGTCCATTGCGCCGGGTTCCCCGCGAGCCTGCTCGAGAGCGAGTTGTTCGGTCATGAGAAAGGCGCGTTCACGGGTGCGCACGAGCGCCGCATCGGGCGGGTCGAGCAAGCTCAGGGCGGCACGTTGTTTCTCGATGAAATCGGGGAGATCGATCTGACCACGCAGGTGAAGCTGCTGCGGTTCCTCGGCGAACGAACCTTTGAACGCCTGGGCTCCAACAAGACTCTCACCGCGGACGTGCGCCTGATTTCCGCCACCAACCGCCGGCTCGACCAGATGGTCAAGGACGGCAAGTTCCGCGAGGATCTTTACTACCGCCTGCGGGTCGTGACCCTCGAATTGCCGGCGTTGCGCGAGCGGCCGGGCGACGTGCCGTTGCTCGCGCAGACGTTTCTCAAGGAGTCCGCCCGCGAGAACGGCCGGGAACTCGCCGGCTTCACCCCCGAGGCGATGCAGGCGCTGCAACGGTGTCCCTGGCCCGGCAACGTGCGCGAATTGCGCTGGGCCATCGAGAGTGCCGTGGTGCTGTGTCGCGGTGAGCGGATCGGGCTGCGGGATTTGCCGGCGACCGTGCTGGAAGCGGGCCGGCCCGCCGCGCCCGAAACCGGTCCCGCCGGTGAGCGCCCGCCGAAATTTTCCATCAAGGAAGCCGAGCGCCAGTTGATCATCCGCGCGCTGGAGGAGTGCGCGGGCAACCGCACGCGCGCGGCCCGCAAGCTCGGCATGTCGCGCCGCACCTTGCACCGCAAGCTGCACACCTATCACCTGGAAGAGCTGTTCCGCAAAACGGCCGACGACGAAGACGACGAGGAGACCCACTGATTCATGTTCCTTCCGCAGGAGTTCATTCACCGGCTTGAACAAGGCGTCTTCGGACGCTTCGTGCAGCTCGCCGCCGTCGGCCTGCTGATCGCTGCCATCGCGCTCGTTTTCAACCTGCGCGCGTTCAAGAACCTCGGCACCGAGGAAGGCATGGATGCCGCCCAGCTCGCGCGCAACCTCGCCGAGGGCCGGGGCTACGTCACCTACAACATCACGCCTTTGAGCATTCACCTGGTGAAACGCCGGCAGGCGGAACGCATCGCCGCGAAGGAGGCCGCCGGGCTGGCGATCATGCCGCAGGATTTCATGGACCAGGCGAAGCTCCGCAACAACCACCCCGATCTCGCCAATGCGCCGCTGTATCCCTGGTTGTTGTCCTTCTATCTGCGCGCGGTGAACCCCGATTATCAAATCGACGGCCGAAGTTTTGAACGCTCGCGACCGGATCTCCTGATCGCCTTTTTCAACCAGGGCTTGCTCGCGCTCGCGGCGTGCCTGGTGTTTGCGCTCGCCCGCAGACTGTTTGATCCGATGGTGGCGTGGACCTCGATGCTGTTGTTTGTGGCCTCGGGTCTGTTCTGGAAAATCAGCGCCGCCGGGCAATCGACCATGCTGCTGCTGGTGATCTTCCTCGCACTGCTGTGGGTGCTCGCGCGTTTCGAGCAATCCAC
>CAYXDZ010000280.1:4012-5126 GCA_964463815.1 uncultured Verrucomicrobiota bacterium
TCAGTGGCGTGCCGTTCGGCACGGCCAGCTACGCGGTGTTTCAACTGACCGACAAATTTCCCGCCGACGAAATCCCGCGCTCGCTCGAGCTGGATCTGCGTTCGTTCGCGTTTCAGGATTACGCGCGCAAGTTCAAGAACAACGTGCCCGAGATCTTGCAGAAGGAGCTCCCGACGTTGGGCGGCACCTGGCTGACGGCGTTCTTTTTTGTCGGCCTGATGGTGGTCTTTCGCAGCGCCTCGTTGAATCGCTTCCGCGGCTTCATCCTGATGGTGCTCGGTTTGTTCGTCGTGGTCCAGGCGTTGGGCAAAACGCATCTCAGCGTGGATTCACCGGTGATCAACACGGAGAACCTGCTCGTGCTGCTCGCGCCCGCCATGATCATTTTCGGCGTCAGTCTGTTCTTCATGCTGCTGGAGCAGTGGAACGTGCCCGAATTCGGCTTTCGCGTGATGTTGACCGGCATGTTCGGCGTGCTGGTGAGCCTGCCGCTGGTTTTCATGCTGCTCTCGCGGACGTCCGCGTTCGCGTATCCGCCGTACTATCCGCCGTTGATCCAAGAAACGTCAAGCTGGCTGCGCGAAAGCGAGCAGATGATGAGCGACATTCCGTGGGCCGTGGCCTGGTACGGTGACCGCCAGTGCGTGCTGTGGACGCGCAACCCGGACGAGGATTTCTATCAGCTCTACGATTACGAAAAGCCGGTCAATGCCCTCTACCTCAGCCCGAAGGCACTGGATTCGCGCTTCCTCTCCGGGTTGCTCAAGGGCCCGGGCGCGAAGTGGGGCCGGCCTTTCCTGGTGGATGTGGTCGCGCAACAGGAAATTCCGAAGGAGTTCCCCTTGAAGTATCCGCATCCGAGTTTCCTGCCGGTGAATCCCGACCTGCGCCTTGCCGATCCGGACGCGGACCAGCCCGAGCACCTCTTCCTGTCCGACCGGGTCCGGTGGCTGCGGCCGTGACCATGCGGCCCGCCGCGCTTCAGTGACGGTTCAGCAACCACATCAAACCGGCCAGCAAGCCGCCCACGAGCACCCCGGTGCCGATGCCGGCGGCCAGCAAGCGGTAGTAACGCCGCTTCAGCGCCTTTCCGCTGACCGGATAGACGTAGTAG
>CAYXDZ010000281.1:0-3192 GCA_964463815.1 uncultured Verrucomicrobiota bacterium
ACCGTTGTCTTGCTCTACTCAACTCTTGATCGCTTCAAAACGAAAGACCCTGCCCGTGGAACTATACCTCCTCCGCCACGCCATCGCGGTCGAACGCGGCACCGCCGGGTTCGAGGATGACCGGCTGCGTCCGCTGACCGAAGAAGGCCGCGCGAAGATGGGGCGCATCGCCGACGGCATGAGCGCGTTGGGGCTGGAGTTTGACCTGATCCTCTCCAGTCCGTACGTGCGCGCCCGCGAGACGGCCGAACTGGTCGCTGCCGCCCTTGGTCAGAAAGGCGGCTTTGAACTTGAGCCGGCCTTGCAGGCGGATCGTTCGCCGCCGGGCTTCGTGGCCAAGCTGGCTTCGAAGTTCGCCCATCGGGAGCGCGTGCTGGCCGTCGGTCATGAACCGTTTCTCGGTTCCCTGGCCGCCTTGCTCCTCGGTCTGCCGGGCGGCTCGGCGTTGAGTCTGAAGAAAGGCGGTCTTTGCAAACTGACCGTCAAGCAGTTCACGCCCCGGCCGGTCGCCCACCTGGACTGGCTGCTCACGCCCAAACTGCTGCGGATGATTGCGGTTTGAACCCGGCGCGGACGCCTGCTTTCATCGCCGCGCGTGGACGCACCCCAAACACCCCGGTTCGCCTGGTGGAAACGCCTGTTGATCCTCGCCGTGACCATCACGGCGGTGGCGTCCATTTATCGGCGGCTCGACCTCGCGGCGTTCGTGGACACCCTGCAACACACACGCCTCCGCTGGGTGCTGGCGGCGGTTGGCTTGTATGGTGTGGTCCTGCTCGGGGCCGTGGGGCGCTGGCATCTGGCCATGCGGCTCACGGATTCGGTCGTCCACTTCACCGCGTCGGTGCGGTCGGTCTTGATCGGACACTTTTTTTCCATCGCGCTGTTCACCGCCAGTGTTGGCGACGTTGCGAAAAGCCTGCTTTACGCGCGCTGGTACCGCTTCGCATTCCCGGTTGTCTTCGCAGGCGCGAAGCTGGACCGCGTCATGGGCTTCGTGGGGTTGCAATTGATCGGGCTGGTGGGATTGGGCTGGGCGCTGGGGACGGGAGCGCTGGCGGACCTTCCCGCGCCCGATGTGCGCCGGCCTCCGCCATCCATCCTGGTGCTGGCGGGGCTGGGCCTCGCCGGGGTGGCGGTGGTGCTGGGATTAAACCGCGCCTTTCGCAAGGGGTTGCGCCACTTTCTCAACGCGCTGGTCGAAGGGTTGAGCCGGTTATGGCGCTGGCCGCGGGTGATGGCGGGCGGATTGTTCTACGGTATCGTGGTGCAGGGCGGGCTCAGTTTCCTGCTCGCGTTGAATCTACTGGCCGTGACGCAAACCGAAATCCCCTGGCTCCACTTGCTCTGGCTCTTCCCGGTCATCCAATTCGTCAGCACGCTGCCGATCACCGTCGGCGGGCTTGGCCTGCGCGAAGCCGCCGCGATGTTGTTGCTCGGGCTTTATGACGTGCCCCCGGAAGAAGCCGCCGCTGCGGCCTTGTTGAGCTTCCTCACCGCTACCGCGTGGGCGGGTGTGGGCGGGCTCGTGCTCTGGCGCGAGTCGGCCCGCTTGACGGAGGTTCAGAACCAGCCGCCGGCCGAATCCATTTCCGTGGTGATGCCGGTGTTAAACGAAGCGGCGGAATTGCCCGCGACCTTGCGGCGGTTGCAGGCGATCCCGGAAATTTGCGAAATCATCGTGGTGGACGGCGGCAGCACCGATGCCTCGCGGGACATTGCCCGCACCCACGGCTGTCGCGTGTTGGAATCCGCACCGGGTCGGGGCCGGCAAATGCGCCTAGGCGCTCGGCACGCCACCGGCGACGTCGTCATGCTCGTCCATGCCGACACGTGGTTGCCGCCGCACACCGGCACGGCGGCGTTGAACTGCCTCCGCGATCCGCTCGTGGTCGGCGGCGGTTTCTGGAAATATTTCCGCGAATACCCGCACCCGATCCTCTACGGCTCGCGCTGTCGTTGCGGTTTCCGGCTCGTGTTCGGCCGATGGATCGCCGGCGACCAGGCGTTGTTCGTGCGTCGGGAGGTGCTGGATCGCGTGGGTGGGGTGCCGGACCTGGAACTGATGGAGGAGGTCCGGCTGTGTGAATTGCTGCGTCAGCAAGGACGCATCGCGCTGGCGGGCGAAAAAATCTCCACCTCGGCGCGGCGCTTCGCGAAGTTCGGCACTTTGCGCACGCTCTGGCTGATGAACGTGCTGCTCTGGAAATACCGACGGGGAACCCCCCCCCACGAATTACGCAAGTTATACGAGCAGTCAGCTTGAGGGCTTCGCGGCGAAGCGGATTACCGCCCAACAGGCCGCTCCACCCGCCAAAAGCAGCCACCACGGACTGACTCCAAATCCCGCCGGCAGGTAGCCCAGTACGACGGCGAGGCCGGCTCCGAGCAACGCGTAGGGCAATTGCGTGCGCACATGGGCCATCGGTTCACAATCGCTGCTGACGGCCGAGATGATGGTCGTGTCGCTGATCGGCGAGCAGTGATCGCCAAATACCGCGCCCGCGAGCACCGCGCCGATGGTTGGAACCAGGATGTTCACACTGCCGGAAGTTTCACCCATCGCCACCGCCACCGGGATCACCAGCGGCATGAGGATCGCCATCGTGCCCCACGACGTGCCGGTGCTGAACGAGATCACCGCGCCGAGCAGGAACGTCAGCGCCGGGAGCCAAGCGGGATTCATGGCGTTGCCCAGCAGCGTCACCAGATACTGAGCGGCACCGAGTTCCTTGATCACGCTGTTCAGCATCCAGGCGAACACCAGAATCAGTGCCGGCAAAAACATCTGGTTCATGCCGTCAAAGAATGGCTTCACCGCTTCGGCTGGGCCGGAGCCTGCCGCCGTGAAGCGATGCAGCACCATCGCCAGCAACGCCGTGGCGGCCGTCACCCAGACAAAAACCAGCGCGGCATCCGCTTTGCCAAAGGCGTCGATCATGGTTTGCAACGAGAACGTCGAGATCGTTCCACCCCCTTGAAAATAAAGGGCACAAAATACGCCGAACACGAGAGCGACCAGAGACAGAATGGTTGGCCAGACGGATGCACCCGGAAGGGCGACATTCCTGCCGCCCGGGAGTTTTCCTTTCCCAGCCTTGGCGACAGGAATGTCGCCCTTCCCTGCCCTGCGCTCCGCACTTCGCATCGGCCCGAGATCCCGCCCGAGCCAGATCACGAGGAAAACGATCA
>CAYXDZ010000281.1:3292-5119 GCA_964463815.1 uncultured Verrucomicrobiota bacterium
GCACTTCGCATCGGCCCGAGATCCCGCCCGAGCCAGATCACGAGGAAAACGATCAGCAGCAGAAACAAGTTGTAGAAGCGATACGGCAGGCTCTCCACCAGCAACGGAAACGCCGCGACCTCCGGCTGCCCCGCATTGGCAAAACCTTGCTGGATGACCGACAACTCGTAGGCCACCCACGTCGAAATGAGCGAGATCCCGGCGATGGGTGATGAGGTCGAGTCCACGATGAAGGCCAGCTTCTCGCGCGACATTCCGGCGCGATCGGTGACGGGCCGCATCGACTTGCCAACGAGCATCGCGTTGGCGAGTCCGTCGATAAAGATGGCCAGACCGAGTCCAAACACACCAAGCCCGGCGCGGCGTTTAGTGGCGGTGTGACCGAGAAACTTCGCCGCCAGGGCCTGCATGCCGCCCCCGGCATTTAACAAACCCACCAGACCGCCCATGAGCAGGGTGAAGACGAGCACGCTGAGGTTCCATTTGTCGGCGAGTGCCGGCAGGAGGTGCTTATCGAACAGCGCCAGGAAGGCGACGAAGAAGTTGCCGTCGGCCGGCAGAATCGCCCCCGCGAATGCCCCACAAAACAGGCTCAGGTAAATCTGCCGGGTGAGAAAGGCGAGTCCGATGGCCAGCACGCTCGGCCAAAGCGCGGCCGGTCCCGGCGTGGAGCGCTCAGCCAGCAACCAAAGAAAGGTCGCCAGGAAGCCCAGAAGCGAGACCCATTGCACGCGCGCAGACATCGTTTCGCCGAGTTAATCGAAACCCCGGCCTTTCCACCAGCGCAATGGAGGGCGCTCCTTCTCTTACTTGCCAAACACCGTTTGGAAAACTGGCACCATGGCATGCGCGCCAACCGGTTGATTCATCGCCGGCTGGGCCAGCGGCCCCAGCGCAAGCCCCGCCCACAACCAAAGCAACGGCCAAGTCTGGATCGTATCGTGAATGAAGCATGTATTGGATTGAGCAATCTGCGAAGCGCTCAATTTGACGAGACAACTGAACAATAAAAAGCCCGCGACGGATGAAGCGGCGCGGGCTTCGAAATACTTGCAGCAGCCATTAATTAATCCACTGTGAGGACATGGACGGTGCCACCACCAAGATTGCAGACAGGGAGTTCACCTAGCGTCCAAAATTCATAGTCACCGCCGCCTGGACATTCTGGCAGCTTTTTCAGGTATAATCCTGGGCCAACCAAGTCAAGAATGTCCGGCTCATCCCCACTGCCACGTCCTGTTTCCATACCCCACAGTTGCTTGGCAGTATCAATCACGCGAAGATTGGAAAGACAGGTGTTTCTCGCTGTGACTTCCCGGTTCTTAACAAAATTGGGAATCGCGATTACTAACAACAGGCCGATGATTGTTACGACAATCATGATTTCCACCAGCGTGAAGCCCGCGGTGCGGGAGGGTTTCAATTTCATACAATTTTGTGATTAGCAGCCAATGGACCGCGTGCCAACATCCGCAATGAATTTTCAGACCGCATTGTTTTAGTTATTGGAACCCTCTGGATTACAACGGAATATTTTCAGATTCTTGTATTGTTTCCGATGACTGAGCCGCGAATGGCTGGCTTGGAAGGCCGTGCCTAGCACCAGGACCGACCCTGGTAGGGACGGCCTCTTCGATACCGTCTCAAAACTACAACACCTTGAGATTCAATTCAGTTTTGAGGCGGGCTCTATCCGAGCCGACCGGCGAACTGAGGTGAGCGTCGGTTGCAAACATGCAATTTGGCACTGCAATGAACTCTCTCCCTAACTTATCGTAAGCGTCAGCCATAGCCTCCCTTGTTGAACGAGGCGTAGATGGCATAGGG
>CAYXDZ010000282.1:0-5118 GCA_964463815.1 uncultured Verrucomicrobiota bacterium
GCAACACGCGATAGTAGGCGGTGCTCACCAGCTCGGTCAGCAGCAGGACTTGCAGCTCGAAGCGGACGCCCAGCCAGCGCCGCACCGCGCAAAACGCCGTGAAGCTCCAGTGCGACCGGATGCGCCGGCCACCGAAGCGATCCACGGCACACCCGAGCAGCCGCGCGTGTCCCGCCTCCTCCTCGAACCAGAGGTCCACCACGCGCTCGAGTTCGGGATCGACCCCGGTGAAACGTTCGGCGTCGCGAGCGATGAAGCAGCACGGGCCGCCGCCATCACCAAGCTGAAACTCGGCGAGCGTCTTCAGCAGTGGCTTCAGCTTGCGCCGGGGAATGGTGACCGGCGCCGCCCAATCCGGTTCCGGCCGGTTCAGCTTGTTGCGCTCAAAGTGCGCGATCCATTTGCGGTAGTTCATGCCGGGTTTGGGTAACTTTTCAAACCGGAAGGGGATGTGCGTTCTGGAAGGTTCGTATCTTGGGTTGCGGCTCCGGGACGCTTTCCGCGATGGACCGCAAGGTTCTTTCCACTTCCTCGATGACCCAATCCGGTGTGGAGGTGCCGGCGGTCAGGCCCACGGTGTCTCCGGCCTTGAACCAACCCGCCACCAGATCGGTTGCAGTTTGGATGTGGAAGACTTGTGGGCAGTGTTTCCGGCAGGTGGCGACCAGCTCGCGGGTGTTGTTGCTGTTCGCTCCGCCGATCACCACCACCACATCGCATCGCCGCGCCAGCTCGACAGCCGCCTCCTGCCGGTCCTTGGTCGGACGGCATACCGTGTCGCGCAGCAGAACTTCCGCTTGCGGGAACCGGCGGCGGATCAACGCGGTTAGTTGGTGGACCCGCTCAACCGGTTGCGTGGTTTGCGCCACCACGCCGAACTTCTTCCGCTCGACCATCTGTTCGATGTCGGACTCGGCGAGGACGAGGTCGCATTCGGCAAGATCTTCGGTGAGCCCGTTGACCTCGACGTGTCCGCGCTGGCCGATGATCACGGGATGGTAACCGGCGGCGAGCAACATCCGCAGCTCGCGATGAGCGTGATGCACGAGCGGGCAGGTGGCCTCGATCACGCGGCGACCGGTCGCTGCTGCGGCCTTGAGTTTCCGGTCCGAAGCGCCGTGGGCGGTGATCAGGATGGATTGCGTGTGAACTGCCGTGGGCGCATCGGCGAACCGCACGCCGTCACGCCGCAAGCTGGCGAGGACGCTCTCGTTGTGAACGAGTTGGCCCAATACGGTGACGGATTCGCGGCCGGCGGTCTGGCGGGCCAGCGTAATGGCATCGCGAACACCGAAACACATGCCGAGATGGGTGGCGCGGAGGATTTTCATGGGAAGGGGATGGGGGTGATAGAGTGCTGGAACGAAGGAGCGATGGGATGACCGACCGGTGCCTGCACCCCACTGTTCCTAAACTTGATTGCTCCAGTCTCGAATAAGCTTTGCATTACAAAGTAAAGGACCAGGCAGGTTGGCGGGCGTTCAATCATCGGGATCAAATCTGAGGTTTGGTCTGCCGGACGATCTGCTCCAGCAAATCGACGTAGCCCTTGAACGCGGTCCGGCCGCCGGGGGTGAGCGAGCAGGTCGTCAACGGGCGGTTGTTCAGCACCGACTTGGTCACCGCCACATAGCCCGCCTGTTGCAGCGTCTTGATGTGCGTCGTGAGGTTGCCGTCGGTCATGTTCAGCGCCTGCTTCAACTCGGTGAAGGACAGTTCCGGCGTCGCGGCGAGCAGCGACATGATCGCCATGCGCCCTTTCTCGTGGATCACGCGATCCAGGTTGAGAAACGGTTCCGGGTTCACGCGGCCGGGTCCTTCTTCTCCGTCAAAAAGAGATACACGCCATACGCCTGATGCAGCAGCCCAAAAAAGAATCCCATCAAGGCATGTCCATAACCGGCGGGTGACAAGCTCGGGGTGCCGGCCAGAAACAGGAGTGATCCCGCGAGAACAAAGGCCCAACCGAAAAGTTTCATGCCGCGCGGGAGGACGAAGCCGGCGGCATGCACCGCGCAGCCATAGAGAATCACCCAACCCTGCGGCAGCCATTTCATCGCGAGAATGTCTTCGAGTCCGGGGAACTGACCGGCTTTGACGGGTGCCTCCAGCATCACCGCCACCGCCAGCAGAAAACCGGTTCCCAGCGCGGGCAGAGCGCTCTGGACGACGCGGCGGGCGGGCGGCGACCAGACCGGTTCACCCGCTTGAATGGCCTGGCGGCGTACCAGGGCGAAGCCCGCTCCCGCCGCGATGAAGGCCACCACCAGCCAGTAGCCGATGAAGTGGCTTGGCTGCGCAATCCCCAGCTTCCAGCCCAGAATCGCCGCCGCCAGGCCGATGCAACCCACGGCGATCATGACGGGTGCCAGCGCGCGTCGGTACAACGCAGTGCGTTCCATCAAGGTGCGTATGGTTTGGAGATTCTGAGCCGCCCAATCGCCGTTCATGGAATTACTTTGCTTGGCAAAGTAAAATTGTCAACTCCGTGCTGAGACAGGGTGTTTACAGCGATGCACCAGCCCGTCTCCCTGCGGGTTGCGACACCACCGTCAGATTCTCAAAAGCGGGCGAAGATGTTTCCCGGTATGGGAGCTCGCGCACTTTGCAGCCCCCTCCGGCGTGCCCTGGTCTGCTATCCGACTGCCGGCGGCACCGTCCCCCCGGCGAATGTCTTCAAGCCCTTCGGTCAGTTGCCAGGCACTTGATCGGGTAATGACGGCTCCTTCCGCGGCAAACTTTCCTGGCCGAGTTTGGCTTCCGTTTTCGCATGTTACCACGATGACAAACCAAACATCGGGCAAGACGCTGCTTCAAATCAATTTCACCCACGACCTGCGGGACGAAGAATATCAGGCGCTGACCGCGCGCGTGGCACCCGCCATCGCGGAAGTGGACGGGCTGGAATGGAAAATCTTTCTGACCGGTTCCGACCGGCGCGCGGGCGGTGTTTACCTGTTCCGCGACGAAGCGGCCGCTGATGCCTATCTCAACGGCCCCATCATCACCGGCCTCCGTGGACATCCCGCCATTGGCGAACCGCAGATCCGGAAGTCCGGCATCATGGCAGACATCACCGCCGTGACCCGCGGTCCGGCGAACGGCCCGGAACTCCCGGCTACGTAAACCTCATGCCGCAATCTTCCAATGCGGACGAAGGGTTACGGCGGTTGACCATGGCCGTGTGGATTGCGGGCGGTGCCATCACCGTGGGACTGGGCGAAGTGGCCCATGTGTTGGGTCGTACTGGCGAACGGATCTTTAGCGCCGGGGGAGGGGTGCAGTACCTTGGCTGGCTGCTGATCTTGGCCGGTGCCTGGCCTGTCTGTCGAAGGTTTGTCGTGAAGCGCTTCAACCGCAGTCCGGAATAATTCACGCTGCGCTTGGTTTGACTTCCTGCGTGGCAAGACCAGCGAGCTTGCCGGCTGAGAAGACACCCGGTGTGACGACCTCCTGTTCAATGTGTTCTTCGGTATGCCTTGCACGACAGCCCGTTCGCCGCTGCGATCAAGCCAGACTTGTGTTCGATGATCCTGACCGGGTTCCTCCTGTCCTTCAGGTTCATGGGAACAATGCCTGCCACAACCCGCAGGAAGATCAGCCGGTGATCCCCAGTTGCTCTTTTAGAAACCGTCCGGTGTGCGACGACTCGCAGTTCGCCACCTCCTCGGGCGTGCCTTGGGTGACAATCCGGCCACCGCCGTCGCCGCCTTCAGGACCGAGATCGATCACCCAGTCGGCTTCCGCGATCAAATCCAGGTTGTGCTCGATGACGATGACCGTGTGCCCGGCATCGACGAGACGTTGGATCACTTCAACCAGCTTGTGCACGTCGGTCATGTGCAGGCCGATGGTGGGTTCCTCGAGGATAAAGAGGCTACCACGATTGCGGAGTGCCGAGTGCCGAGTGCCGAGTTCGATCACGTCCGGCGGAGGCTTCAGACCGCTCAGGAGATGCGTGACGAGCTTCACACGTTGCGCCTCGCCACCACTTAGCGTCGGACTGGTCTGGCCGATCTTGAGGTAATCCAGTCCGGTGTCGCGCAAGGCTTCGAGCGGTCGGCGGATTTTGGATTGCGCGGCAAAGAACTCGAGAGCCTCCGCCACGCTGAGTTCCAACACCTGCGCGATGTTCTTGCCGCGATACTCGACGTCGAGCGTCTCGGGCGTGAAGCGCAAGCCGTTGCACGTCTCGCATTTCACATGGGCGGTCGGCAGGAAGTTCATTTCGACCTTGATCGTGCCCGCGCCCTGGCACTCGGGACAACGGCCCTGCGCGCTGTTGAACGAAAACCTGCCGGCCGAGTAGCCGCGCATCCGCGCCTCGGGCGTCTGCGCGAACAGCTCACGGATGTCGTCGAAGAAGCCGACGTACGTCGCGGGCGTCGAGCGCGGCGTGCGGCCGATGGGTGATTGATCGACTTCGTAAACGTGCTTGAGGAGTTCGTGATGCGTGATGCGTGGTGCGCGATGGTCGGGCGAGGCTCCCGCCGAGCCTTGGCTGGATTTGACTTTTGGGCTCAGCCGGAGCTTCGCCCTACCCGGGCCTCGCCCGGCTTTAAGCGCATGCTCCAGCGCCGGGAGGAGGCATTCGCGGATCAACGTGCTCTTGCCCGAGCCGCTCACGCCGGTGACAGCGATGAAACGGTTCAAGGGAAACGCGACGGTGAGCTGCTTAAGATTGTTGGCGGTGGCATCCTCCAGGCGGAGGAATTCCGAAGGGCGAACGCCGAAGGCCGAGTTCCTGTCCTGCGCATTGGACTTCGGCTTTCCGTTTTGCTTCGGGCCTCGGCGCTCGGCGCTCGGCTTTGTGATTAATCGCCGCTCGCCGCGCGTGGGATAACGCTTGTCCGCCTGCGCGGCCAGTGTGCGGCCCGTCAGCGAGTTCTTGTGCCGCAGCAACTGCTTCAACGTCCCCGCCGCGACGACTTCGCCGCCCTTCACTCCCGCACCCGGACCAAGGTCCACGATCCAGTCGGCATGCCGCATGGTGTCCTCGTCGTGTTCGACGACGACCAGCGAGTTGCCGCGTTGCTGAAGCTGCTTGAGTGCGGCGAGCAATTGTTCGTTGTCGCGCGGGTGCAGGCCGACGGTCGGCTCGTCGAGGATGTAGAGCAC
>CAYXDZ010000283.1:0-5101 GCA_964463815.1 uncultured Verrucomicrobiota bacterium
CGTCGTCTTCGGCTGCTGGACCTCCGTCAGCCGCAAGTTCGCGCTGCCCAAGTTCGAGCAGCACAACGGCCTGCTCTTCTACCCCGTGCAGTATGAGGGCGAGGAGCTTTCCCAGAACATCTTCTACACCGCCGAGGCCGTGAACCAGCAGGCGATTCCCGCCGTGGATTACATGCTCGGCGAGGGCAAGAAGAAGTTCTACCTGCTCGGCTCGGACTATGTCTATCCGCGCACGACGAACAAGATCCTGAAACAGTATCTTAAGATGAAGGGCATTCCCGATGACGCGATTGTCGAGATCTACACGCCTTTCGGGCATCAGGATTACCAGACGATCGTCGCGGAGATCAAACGCTTCGCCGCCGGCGGCAACGCCACGGTCATCAGCACACTGAACGGCGACACCAACGTGCCGTTCTTCAAGGAATTCGCCAACGCGGGCCTCACCTCCGAGAACTGTCCGGTTGTATCCTTCTCGATCTCCGAGGATGAATTCCGCGGGCTGCCCGCCAAGGAACTGGCCGGCCACCTCGGCTGCTGGACGTACTTCATGTCCATCCGCTCCCCGGAGAACACCAAGTTCGTCGGCGATTTCATGGAATGGATCAAGGCACCCAAAGTCACTGGTGTGAACTACAACGTCACGGGCATTGACGCCAAAGGGCGTGTGACGTGCAGCCCGATGAACCTTTCGCGCATGGGCGTTTACCTCTGGAAGCAGGCGGTTGAAAAGGCCGGCTCGTTCGAGGTTGATAAAGTCCGCGCCGCGATGTACGGCCAGAAATTCAAGGGTCCGGCCGGCGAAGTCACCATGCAGGAAAATCACCATCTGGTGAACAACGTCTTCATCGGCGAAACGCTGGCCAACGGTCAGTTCAAGATCATCAAGACCTTCACCGGCGTGGCCGCCGAACCGTTTAGCGAGAAGTTCCTCAAGTAACTTCCGATCCTCGGGTAACTCCTCGTTCCTCCGGGAGGCGGGCCTTCGCTTGGCCCGCCTCCCTTCATGGAACGCCAACATTTCTGTCCGCCATTCATCGAGTGAAGCCATCCCTCGCCGTCCTGCTGATCGCCGCATGCTGTTCGGCCTCCATCCCGAAATCCAGTGCCGCCGACCCGCGCTCAGTGCTCGCCGAGGCGGTCGTCACGGAGGATCCGACCCGGCAGATCGAGTTGGTCAACCAGTTGGCCGGCGCGACGAACGAGGTGGTGGCCCGGGCCCTGGCCGCCTGGCGGATCAGTGAGTTGTTTCTGCATGAAGCGGTGGACGGGGTGAAGATCCCGTTCCTGCTCGATCCGCAAAAGGACGCCGACGACCGCCAGAAGGGCGTACGCCTGGTGGACGGCGAATTCGTCGCGGACGAACGGGGTGAATCGCTGGCGTTCGCCACGTTTGAACTGGTTCCCGCCGACACGACTTCACGGTTGCGCCGGGCGATCAAGACGGTGCTCGACCTTTTCGCGGTGGCCAATCCCAACCCGCGCATGCGCCGTGACGCGGTCACCAAGCTCGGCCAGGAGCGGAACGCCGACCTGATCCCCCATCTCGAAGCGCGGTTGGAAACGGAGACGGACCCCCACGTCACCCGCGCGTTGATTGAGGCCATCGCGCTGACGAAAACGGTCAACGAAGACCCCGCCGTCCGCATCGCGGCCATCCAGGAACTCGGAGAAATGCGTTCGCTTAATGGACTGATGTTCCTGAAGGACATGGAAAAGGAACAGCACGCCCCGGCCGAGGCCGCTCCGCAAATCAGCGCCGCCCTGCGCAAGTCGGTGCTGCAAATCGAAAACCATCTTTGGTGGGGCAACCTGGTCGGCACCGCGTTTCGTGGCTTCGCCACCGCGGCGGTGCTCCTCGTGGCGGCGCTGGGCCTGGCCATCACGTTCGGCCTCATGGGCGTCATCAACATGGCGCACGGCGAGATCATCATGGTCGGCGCCTACACGGCGTTTGTGACGCAGAACATTTTCAAAGGCTGGTTTGGCAAAAGCGGCCTGGGGTTTGACAGCTACTTCCTGGTGGCGCTCGCCGCGTCGTTTGTCGTGGCGGCATTGGTGGGGTTGATTCTGGAGCGGGGCATCATCCGCTTCCTCTACAAACGCCCGCTGGAATCACTGCTGGCCACCTGGGGGGTCAGTCTGGTGTTGCAGCAGGTCTTCCGGCACATCTTTGGGGCGGCGAATGTGCAGGTCGATGCTCCGTCCTTTCTGAGCGGCAGTTTCGCCTTCAATGGTTCGCCCATTGGGTTCAACCGCATTTTTATCATCGGCTTTGCGGTCTTCATCGTGTTTGCGACGTGGCTGCTGCTGACCCGCACCTCGCTCGGTCTGCAAATCCGCGCCGTCATGCAGAACCGCGCGATGGCCGCGTGCGTCGGCGTGCGGACGGATCGCGTGAACATGATGACCTTCGCGTTCGGGTCCGGCCTCGCTGGCATGGCGGGCGCATGCCTTTCACAGATTGGCAACGTCGGTCCCAGCCTCGGGCAAAACTACATCGTGGACTGCTTCATGATCGTCGTGCTTGGCGGGGTGGGGAACCTCGTCGGCACGGTTTCGGCCTCGATGGGCGTGGGCGTGACCAACCAGTTGCTCGAACCCTGGTTGGGCGCGGTGCTCGGCAAGATCGTGGTGTTGAGCGGCATCATCTTGTTTCTCCAGTGGCGGCCTTCCGGGCTCTTCGCCACGCGCAGCCGCAGTCTTGATGGATGACGTTTTGCCATGCCGGATCAAAGCACCATGAGCCTCGTCTCCCTCCAGCTTGGGAAGCCCACGACGATTGCGACCGCTGGCAGCGATGCCTGGTGGGACAGCGAATGGACTTCCGCCATTTTCAAGCAACCGGTTCACGATACCGTGTGGCTTGGGTATCTCGGGCTGGAAGGCGATGGCGTGGCTGACACGAAAGTTCACGGCGGAGTGGACAAGTCGGTTTGTGTTTACCCGGCCGAGCATTATCACGTTTGGCGCTCCGAGTTGAATCAACCGGCCCTGCCATTTGGCGCGTTCGGGGAAAACTTCACCACCACCGGTCTGCGGGAAGAAGAAGTCTGTGTCGGTGACACTTTTGGGATCGGTGAGGCGGTCGTGCAGGTCAGCCAACCGCGCGAACCCTGCTGGAAGCCCGCCCGTCGCTGGCAGGTCAAAGACCTGGCCGCGCGGATTCTGGAAACCGGTCGCACCGGGTTTTACTGCCGCACGATTCAACCCGGCCGGGTGCAAGCCGGCGATTCACTATGCTTGCGGCAACGGCCTTATCCCAAATGGACCATCGCCTGGGCCAATGAGATCATGCACCACGCGAAGGATGATCTGGCTGGCGCGGAGGTGCTCGCCAACTGCGGCCCGCTGGCCGGCAACTGGAAGGACACCTTGCACCGCCGCTGCCGGGCCGCCCTGCAACCCCTGCCTGTTCCCAACCAATGACCCGCCCATTTCCACAACGCGAACTCTTGCTGGTGGGCCTCCTCGCCTTCATCGGTCTGGTGGTGCTGCCCTGCTTGAATGCCTTCGTGCCCGTGGACAGCCCGTTCCATGTCAGCACTTTCAAGCTCAGTCTTTACGGGAAGTATCTCTGCTACGCGGTGCTCGCGCTTGGTGTGAATCTGCTCTGGGGCTACACCGGCATCCTGAGCCTCGGGCAATGTCTGTTCTTTGCGCTGGGCGGCTACATGCTGGGGATGCACCTGATGCTGATGATCGGCAACCTGGGTCAGTATCAGAAAGACATCCCCGACTTCATGGTCTTTCTCGAGTACGAGACGAAATACGCGGCGACCGGCGGGTTGCCATTGCACTGGATTCCATTCAAAAGCTTTGGGTTCTCGGCCGCGATGGTCGTGATCGTTCCCGCGCTGGTCGCGCTGGTGTTTGGTTTTCTCGCGTTCCGCTCCCGCATCAAGGGGGTGTATTTCTCGATCCTCAGCCAGGCGCTCACCTATGCGGCGTGCCTGATGTTCTTCCGCAACGACTTCACGTTCGGCGGCAACAACGGATTGACCGACTTCAAGTTCATCCTCGGCCACGACCTCAATTCTCCCACGACCAAGCGCGTGCTGTTCATCTGCTCGGGATTACTGCTGCTGGGGGTTTACCTGTTCTGTCGCTGGCTGACCGCCACCAAGTTCGGATTGATCCAACGGGCCGTGCGCGATTCGGAGAACCGCGTGCTCTTCTCCGGCTACGCCACGGCGCATTTCAAACTCTTCGTGTTCGTCGTGGCCGCGATCATCGCTGCCTTGGGCGGGGCGTTATTCGTGCCGCAGGTGGGCATCATCAACCCTAGCGAAATGGCACCAGAGAAATCACTGGAGGCCGTGGTCTGGGTGGCGGTGGGAGGACGCGGCACGCTCATCGGCCCGATCCTCGGCGCGGTCGGCATCAACTGGTTGAAGAGCTACGCCACGCACGCTTACGCCGAGCAATGGCCGTACATCCTGGGATTGCTGTTCGTGTTTGTGACGCTCTTCATGCCGAAGGGCATCGTGGGACTGCCTGCGCAACTGGTCGCTCTAAAACGGCGCTTCTTCGATCAGCCCAAGCACGACGCACCGCCAGCCGCCGCCGGCAAAGTTAAATCTTCGCAAGCGTGATGACGCAAAGAAACTTCATCCTCAGTCTCGAAGGCGTGAGCAAAGCGTTCGACGGCTTCAAGGCCATCAACGATCTGAATCTTTACATGGACGAAGGGGAGTTGCGGGTGATCATCGGCCCGAACGGCGCGGGCAAAAGCACGATGCTGGATCTCATCACCGGCCGAACGCAGCCGGATCGCGGGCGGATCGAGTTCGATCGCGACACGGATCTCACCGCGTTGAACGAGTATCAGATCAACCGGCTCGGCATCGGCCGCAAGTTTCAAACCCCGTCGGTGTACGTGGACCACACCGTCTTCGAGAACATCTGGCTGTCACTGCGCGGCAGCCGGAGTTTGTGGAACACCCTCTTTTCTCGGCTCACCCCGGCGCAGCGCGAACGCATTCACGAAGTCCTGACGACCATCGGTCTGACCGACAAAGCGGACTGGAAGGCCGGCGCGCTGGCGCACGGCCAGAAGCAATGGCTCGAGATCGGCATGTTGCTCGCCCAGGATCCCAAG
>CAYXDZ010000284.1:0-5090 GCA_964463815.1 uncultured Verrucomicrobiota bacterium
CAGAGCGGCCGCAAATCCAAGGTGCTGGTCAAGAAGCTCAAGTGAACCGTCGGCGGCAACCAGCGGAAGGGCGAAGCTCCGGTCGCCCAGTGCCGGATCAACACGACAGGAGTGTCGCCTTTCAAGTGGGCAAGATCGAACGCATCAAACTTCCTGAATCCCTGCGGGCGGCGCTCGAACGTAGCGGTCGCAAACCGCGCGGCCGGTTCCTGTGGATTCGCATCGCCCGGCAGGAACTGTGGCATTGCGAGTTCCGCACGAAGACCACCGCCGACGTCCTGAAAAAGCTGACCGCTTCGACCTCGCGCTTCGGCATCGGCCAGCAGGAAGGTTCGAACAAGACGCCGCTGGGTTTGCATCGGATCACGAAAAAGTTCGGCGACGACCTGCCGGCGGGGGCGGTCTTAAAGGCCCGCTTGTATCAAGGTTACCAGTGGAACGGCAAACCGGAGGACACCATCACCAGCCGCATCCTGTGGCTGCACGGCCTGGAGCCGGGTTTCAACCACGGCGGCAACGTCGATTCCTTCCGGCGCTACATCTACATCCACGGCACCGGTGATCAATCCACGCTTGGCCGGCCGGCAACGTGCGGCTGCACGCACCTCGCGGACAAGTATCTCCTGCCGCTTTATGAGGAAGTGCCGGTGGGAACGTTGGTGTGGATTTCGCGGCGCTGACTTTGCGTTTGACGGAGTAGTTAAGGGGGCTAGCTTGCTCATGTGCCATGCGAGGCAATCTCAACCCTTCAACTCCCCTAATGCTGACTGCGGCTCCATCCTTGGTGGTGCTCGCCCTCGCGCTGTTGGTTTGGCCGGCCCCCTGCGGCAGGGCGAGCGATGTTGTGCCACCCGTGAACGACCTGCTGAGTAACGCGCTCGTTTTGGCGGGTGAAGCTCTTGAAATAAGCGCCGATCTTGGAGCGGCCGGCATGGAGCTGCATGAACCCGCTGGCGCGGGCAACTTCGGCCAAACTGCGTGGTGGAGCTGGACCAGCGAGGCAGACGGAATCATGGAGTGGGACAGCGCCGATTCCTCAAACCTGGTGGCGTTGGCCATCTTTGAGCGCGACGCATTCGGACAATTGCACAAGGTGGGGGAAACGTATCGCCGGGCTGTTGCCCACGACGAGACGTGGAGCCTCTTGCCAGATCGGTTTGGGTCATTTCAAACACGGGCCGGCCAAGGCTATTTGATTCAGGCCGACCTGACCCGGGTGGCACCTGCCGGATTTATTTTGCCGCCCCCGATACCCGGGGTCGGCCCCTCGGGTCCGGTGGAGTCACGGGTTATTTCGGCTCACTTAAGTCGGCTGGCGGCCACGGCACCAGATAACGACCAGTTTGCCAATCGCATTCCCCTCTATGGAGATGTGGCGGACCTCCAAGCCGACTTGAACGCGGCCACTTTGGAGCCGGGCGAGCCGAGAATTTCCGGCAACACACTGGGCCGGACGCTCTGGTGGACCTGGACGGCCCCGGCGCACGGCAGTGCCACCATCGAATCCTTGACGGGCGACGCTCCGCCGGTGGTTGCAGTCTATCATCGAGGCACAGCCCAGACACTGGGGCTCGTCGCCTCATCGGCGACAGATTATGGCAACCAGTGTTTCACTTACGAGACGGCCAAGAAATGGGTAAAGTGGGATGTGGTCGCCGGTGGTGTTTATGAGATTCAGGTGGATCGACACCCGACTTACGACGCGCACCTCCCCGCAAGCTTCCAGCTCACCCTCGTAACCGCTCCAGTCAACGATGTGCCGGGTGGGGCGATCGAATTGAATGGCAATGACCTTTCGCTGACCGCCCAGGTGGTGGGTGCAACCCGCCGACTCAACGAGCCGGTGATCGCCACGCAAAGCGGGGCCAATTCCGTGTGGTACCGCTGGCAGGCTCCCGGCGCGGGGGTGTTGCAGGTCACCCGAGACGAACCGTTGCGATATCACGATCCTTCCTACGTAAGCAATCCTGATGGAGGCGTGGTGATAGAAATGAATCGAGGCCCCTGTTTGGCACCTCCGGTTGACCTTTCCCCAACGCTGCCGTTTGTGCCGGTTTTCGGGTTGTTTGACCGTGCCTCTTTTGATGGCGGACAGTCGATGTACTGGCATGAGGTCAGTCGGGGCACCAACGGATTCATCACGAACGTCCAGGGGCCGTTGGATTACCATATCGCCGTGGATGGTGCCGACGGCAGCCCGGAGGAGACCCCATTGAACCTGTTGTTCACGCCACCGCCTCAGAATGATGCTTTTGCCAGCAGGATTGTCCTGCCGGCAGCTCCGGTCCAAGTGACTGGACGGACTTTTGCGGCCACGCGCGAACTTGCCGACCCGGCTTACTACAAGAACGGGGTGCGATTGAACCGCAGCGTCTGGTGGCAGTGGTCAGCCCCCGCTGCCGGTCGCTGGGTGCTTGCGGTCGAACACGGCGGGTTTCTTGAAAACAAGTTCGTCGTGTTTCGTGGCGGGGTCGCGGCCACTTCGACGGAGGTTGCGAGCACGGAGCATGGGCCGGTGGTGTTTGCAGCGAGCGCCGGGGAGACGTTTCAGATCGGCGTGTTTGCCCAGACTCAGTTTGGTATTGGTATTCGTTTCCTCCTGACTCCGATCGTTTCGCCTTCACCGGTTCAAGCCGCCTTTCAAGCAGACACTTTTCTGCTCCGGATACCCGGCAACAGCGGGCTGCCCTACGTCGTGGAACAGTCGCCAGACTTGCGGCAATGGGTGCCGGTTCAAACGAATTCCAACCCCGAGCCGCACTGGATATATCTCCCCTTCGGCCCGCATATGCCGGCGGAGTTTTTCCGTACCCGGCTGCAAGACGAAACGCTCCCTTGAGGCATTTTGCCGGTAGTAATCGATTACGTCCGCCGGGAGCCAGGTCTGCCACCGGGCTGGGAAAATCACGGCTTTCCTGCCGCTCGATTTCGCCGAAAGTTTTCTTCCCAAAGCCGGCGCTCGTTGGTTAGCTCTTGCCCGTTTCCATCGGTAAAAAATCGCAATTCGCCATATCCAGCATGAGCAACACGCATTCTTCCCCGAAACTTCACAACGCCATGTGGCCCGGTCTCGTCGGCAAAGGCGACGGCCCCGGCCAGGAACCGCCGATCAGCCTCGAACGCATGCTCGATCTGACGGCCGCCGCGAATGTGAACGGCCAGAAATTCGAGGGCATCGACTACTTCCTGTTTCTCCCCCACACGGATCCGAACGCCAGCGACGACGAGCTCAAGAAGATTGCCGATCTGATTGCCGGCAAGGGCTTCGCGGTCGGTTCGCTCGTCGCGCCGGTCTGGCCGGGCACCGTCGGCGATTCCGCGATGGGCGACGCAGCGCAGCGCGAGAAGTTTTTGAACGCGGTCAAGGTGGGTTGCCGCATCGCGAAGGTTTTCAACCAGCATGGCGTGCGCAAGTACGGCGTGATCCGCATCGACTCCGCGGAGTTTGGCGTCGCCAAGTGGCGGGAGAATGCGAAGGCCAACACGGCCACCATCGTCGCCACGTTCAAGGAAGCCGCCAAGATCGCCGCGGACCACGGTGAACGCCTCGCCGCCGAGGGCGAAATCTGCTGGGCCGGCATGCATTCGTGGAAGGACATGCTCGACGTGCTGGAGGGCGTGGGCATGCCGGACGCGCTCGGATTCCAGGCCGACCTCGCGCACACCTATCTTTATCTCATGGGTTACAACGCGCCCGAGCATGCCTTGCTCAAGGAAGGCTACAGCGACGCCGAATTCTGGGCCGCCTACGAGAAAATGACCGACAAGCTGCGACCGTGGACCATCGACTTCCATGTCGCCCAGAACGACGGCAACGTGCATGGCGCGGGGGCCCACGACAAGACCGGCAAGCACTGCCCGGCCGATGATCCGAACGGCAAACTCGACATCGTGAAGTGCGCCGGCTACTGGCTCAAGGACGCTCCCGCGCGCGGCATCAAGCACATCTGCTGGGACGGCTGCATGTTCCCGAACGCGATGCTCGAGACGCCCGCCACCTGGAACACGATTCTCGGCAAGATGATCGAAGTGCGCAATGCGCATGGGTGGTGAGCAAGAGCCGAAAACCGGTGCCCGAATGCCGAAGCGATCGCACTTCGGAACTGGTTCGAGCCTCGGTATTCGGCAATCGAAACTCACCCCACGCCCCAGCAATTTAACCCTATCGAACTAAACCTTATGCCTAAGAAACAAATCCGCATCGGGCTCATCGGCTACAGCTTCATGGGCCGCGCCCACTCCAACGCCTTCCACCAGGTCAACCACTTTTTCCCGTCGAACTACGAGCTCGTGCCGCAGGCCGTCTGCGGACGCGACGCCGCCAAGGTCCAGGAGTTCGCCGACAAGTGGGGCTACCAGTCCATCGAAACCGACTGGAAGAAGCTCATCGCGCGCGACGACATTGACCTGATCGACGTCGCCACGCCGAACAACTTGCACCACGACCAGGTGCTCGCCGCCGCCAAGGCCGGCAAGATGATCTGGTGCGAGAAGCCCCTTGCCCGCACCGGCAAGGAAGCCGAGGACATGGTCAAGGCCGTCGCCAAAGCACGGGTGCCGAACATGGTCTGGTACAATTACCGCCGTTGCCCGGCCGTCACGCTCGCCAAGCAGATCATCGACTCCGGAAAACTCGGCAAGATCTTCCACTACCGCGCGAACTTTCTCCAGGACTGGACCATCAGCCCCGAGCTCCCGCAGGGCGGCACTGGTTTGTGGCGCCTTGATGCCAAGGTCGCCGGCTCCGGCGTCACGGGTGACTTGCTCGCCCATTGCATCGACACCGCACTCTGGCTCAACGGCGGCATCGCCGACGTCACCGCGATGACCGAGACGTTCATCAAGGAACGCAAACACAACGAGACCGGCAAAACGCAGAAGGTCACCATCGACGACGCGTGCTCATTCATGTGCCATTTCAAGAACGGGTCGCTCGGGCTGTTTGAATCCACCCGCTACGCGCGCGGCCACAAGGCGCTCTATACCTTCGAAATCAACGGCGAGCACATGTCCCTCAAGTGGGATCTGCACGACCTGCACCGGCTCCAGATCTTCGATCATAAGGACGAAGGCACCGAGCGCGGCTGGAA
>CAYXDZ010000285.1:0-1118 GCA_964463815.1 uncultured Verrucomicrobiota bacterium
ATTTGAAGTGCGTGCCCGGCAAATGCGGCACCGGTTGCGCGAGAAACGACTTCGCGGACACCGCGTCCGGCGCGGCGGACGGTTCATCCTGATGGCCCGTGGTCATGGTCAGAAGGTCGCGGACGCGCATCGCCTTGAGATTGCCGCTCGTTTCCGCAGGTGCATCTTCGGGAAAAAACTTCAGCACCTCGTCGTCGATGGACAACCGGCCCTCTGCGACCGCGAAACCGACCGCCGTGGAGGTGAAGCTCTTGCTCAACGAATACAGGACGTGATTGTCATCTGGTCCGTACGGTGCCCACCAGCCTTCGGCGATGACCTTGCCGTGCCGGACAATCATCAGGCTGTGCAGGCCCTCGATCTGCTGATCAAGCGCATTGACGAGCTCAAGCAACGCCGCCGAGGAAACACCCTGCGATTCGGGCGTGTCGCGAGGCAGCGGACTGGCGGCCTGGCTGGTGGAGAGGAGCAGGCCAACGCAGAGGCGAATCAAAGTGTTCATGGTGAAGTGTCCCTGTGTTGCCTGAAGTCGGGCTGGCTGTCACGAACGGATTGTGGTGAAACGGAACTGCCTGTATGGGCACAATTCGACCAGCCAATCAATGGTTGCGGGAAACTTGGGCTGGTGGCAATTTCAAACCTTATGAGCGAGACTCCCAAAGAATCGAATGAGAAGGAGCGAATCCAGTCCTTCAGGTTTCGGGTATCCCCCTCTCCCAAGGCATTGGAGGAGGCCGAACAACTGTTGACCTCCGCCAGGAAGAATACCGTCTCCAAGGAAGCGGCCATAAAGTTTCTTGCTTCCACGGGAATGTACACTCCCACAGGCGAGCTGATTCCCGTCGAGGAGCGGTGATGATTTCGCAGTCGCTTGTCATCGGATTCCATGGCTGCGACCAAGCCATTGCGGAAAAGATAGTCGCGGGTGGCGAGGCCATGCAGTTGAGCAGGAATCCCTGGGATTGGCTCGGACACGGCATCTACTTTTGGGAGGATAGTCACGACCGAGCAATTCGTTGGGCCAGGCAGTCCCTTGATAAGGGCCGAAGCCGGACCCGGTCACCGGTGGTGATTGGTGCCGTCATCGATTTGGGAAACTGCTTGAACTTGGTGGACTC
>CAYXDZ010000285.1:1218-5074 GCA_964463815.1 uncultured Verrucomicrobiota bacterium
GTATTCCCGCGCGATCACCAGGTTGTCGAAGTACACGATGTTCGTCCGGTTCTTTGTCCAGCGATCGGTCACGTAGCTTTCCAGCGTCAACGCATTCGCCATGAGGCCGGAGGTCGTGCGCCAGTTGAAACCCCGCCAGTGGCCCCGCAATTCGCCGTCGATCCAGAACGCCTGCTCGCCGTCATGCTCGCCAGGCGTGTTGTGCTTGAGCATGAACTCCGCGCAAATCCAACGGTCCTTCACGATGTCCGGCTGCGTGTCCGGCCGGAAGCTGTTCCCCCAGAACTTCCCGTCCGGGCTGGCGGTCATCTCGTGCCAGTAGCTGTAAAAATTCCAGCGGCCCGGCGCCGGCCAGCGGCCCCAGTTGCCCCACGGTTCGAGCGCCGTCGAGAAGCGGCCGTCACCCTGCGGTTTCAATCCCGCACCGCCAAATCCGCTCCACCGGTCACGTCCCTCCAAACCTTTGTTGGCCCGCAGCGTGACAAAGTGATGGAGGTAATCCGCGTCCGGCGCGAACCGTGTGTAGAAGCGGATGAACAGGGCATCCGCCGACGGAAACCACTTCGTGAGCCCGCCGCCGGTGTCGCGATCCAGCAATGAAGTTACCTTGAGACTCTGGCCGAAGGGATCATCCGCGCCGCCCAGGCGAACCCGTGACAATACCTGCCCCTGCTCGTCGCGCACACTGTCCCAGCGGGTCTGGTAGTCGGCGGACTCGAAATCTTCGCTGAAGATCACGGACGGGTGCGAAACGAGTTCGCGATCCGCAGTCAAACGACTGGCCAGGCCGGGGCCATACGGGAGCTTTGATCCGCTCACCAGTTCGCCGGCCGGCAGTTTTTCAGGGAACATGGAGAGAGCCAGTAACACGGCCAAGAATAGTCCGGTTGAGCGGAGCGGCAGAGTTTTGTGCATGAGCTGAACCTTAACGGAATGGCCGCCCACTGGCCACGACAGATCATCGAACGAAAAAGAGTGCGGGCAGGCCGCCCACGCTCGCTCAACGTTGTCCGCAAATCTGGGTTCAGTGCGGTTGCGCCAGATACTCGACCAACGCCTTCAAGTCATCCTCCGGCAGGGCTTCAAACCCGGTGGGCATGATGGAGTATTGTGAAACTTCCAGCGACTCAATGTCCGACCGCTGGAGGACGTGCTTCTGCGCCGCCACATCGAGAATCTCGACGGTGGTTTGCGTTTCCGCCTCCAGGCGACCGGAGTAAGTCGTACCGTCCTTGAGGGTGGCATTCCACAGCCGGTAGTTGTCCTCCACCGACCGGTTGGGATCGAGAATCTCCAGCAGGATGTCCGAGCGATCGCGGGAGTGAATGCCGGTGAGGTCCGGACCGACCATGCCGCCCTCGCCGTAGAACTTGTGACACACCAGACAACTGATCTCATACACTTCCTTGCCGCGGGCCACGTCACCCTTTTCCTTCGCCAGCGGCAGCAACTTGTCCACGACTTCCTTGCGATCCGCCGAGATCGTGACCTCCGCATTCGCCAGTCGGTTGGCCCGGCCCGCCACCCGGCGGTCGGGATTCTGCCGCAGTTGGGACCAGTGCTCGATGGCGATCTCCCGCTGGCCGATGCGATTCTGCTGCACGGCGTCCAGCAGCGCCATGGTCCATTCGGAACGGCGCAACAGCACGGTGGTCGCGGCCCGGCGCATGGTCGGTGTAAATTTCGGCCAGTGATCGGTCAACGCCCGCGCGGTGTTGGTCGCGCGGCTCTCCGCGAGCGCGGCGATCAAGCCGTTGGCCAGGTTCGGTGGAGTCAACAGATCCACTTCGCCGAGAATCGCGCCGGCCGTCGCCGGGGAATCATCCAGCGTGACCCAGCGGCCGGCCGCGGCGATGCGCTTCGCCGGTTCCAGCGAATCATCCGCCACCAGCGTGCGGAGTCCGTCGATGATGGCGGCCACATTGGCGCCGAAGAGTTCCGCATTGCCCCAGCGCTGGGCAAGACCGAGCAGGCGGTCACGCGTGGATTCCGGCAGGTCGTTCATCAAGGCGGTCAATGTTTCGCGATCCGCCGCCGACAGATTCGGTGCCTGGTTCGCCGGCCAGCCGTTCATCAATCCATCCAGCACGGCCGTGGCCACGCCGGGTGCGGCACCTTTCAAGGTGGCGAGCGTGGCGACGATGCTGTCCGCCGGTGCGCGCCGCGCGTAATGTGTGGTGACAAGTCGCACCACGCGACCAACCTCGCCTTTGAGTTCCGCGCCGGGTGCGGGGTGAAGCTCAATGTCGTCGAACCACGCCGTGCCGGCCGCGCGACCCCAACCGCCGAACAGCGCGTTGATCGTCACCTGCGTCATCTGACCGGAGTTGAAGTCGAGCATCACCTGTGTCCAGTCATTGTCGCCCGTGACCGGCTTGGTGGCCCCGCCGACCGGATCCTGCAGCTCGTGGACGTTCAGCAGCGCGCCGAGGGCGTTGCCGCGTTTCTCGAGTCCTTGCGTCTTGATCCAGCCGGTCAGTCGGTAATCCGTGTTCGGTTGCACCCGCGCGGTCACCGCCCAGCTCAGGTCGCCGCCGTCCTCGGAGGTAATCCGAACACTGCGACTGCCGGACCGACCGGTGTCGGCCAAAGTGAGCTGCCCGCTGCCGTTGTGGGTGATGGGACGCCAGCCGTTGGGTCGCTCGCCGGTGACCTGCTCGAAGGAGGAGTTGCGAATCAGGTTCCCGGGCGTGGTGGTTTCGGCCGCGGCCTGATCGGTGGCCGGCTGGAAGCTCGCCAGCACGGCCTTCAGGAAACCGGCGTCGTTCTTCGCGGCGGCGGCCGTCGCGGCGTCGGGAATCCAGCGATCTTGCGCGTTCTGCGGCTGTTGCAGCGCGCTGAAGACGGCCGCACCCGCATCGTCACGGGCGGGCAACTCCGCCAGCGCCAGCAACGCGGCCAGCCGCACCTGGGCATCCACATCGTCCAGCAACTTCGCCTCAAGCACGGCGTTCAAGGTGGCTTCGTTACGCGGCAACACCATCGCGGCGGCGCGGCGCACGCCGGCGGAAGGATGCTTCAACGCGGCCGTGGCCACTTCCGTCGCCTGACGATTGGAACCATCCAAAGCGCCGAGGCCTTCCATCGTCCACAACGCGTGGAGCGCGGCCGGATTGAGCCCCAGTTCATCCACCGAGGTGTCCCGGACCAGCGCGGCGAGTTCCGGCACCACTTCCGGTTGACCGCGCTCGACCAGCAATCGCTGCGCATGGGTGCGCCAGAACTTGTTGTCGTTCTTCAGCGCCGCCACCAAAGCTTCCGACCGGGTGGCGTCCAGTTTCGCCATCGTCGAGGGTTGGCCGTTCCGATAAGTCATCCGATAAATGCGGCCATGCTCCTTGTCCCGAAGCGGCGTCTCGTAAGCGTTGCCGCGGCCGTTCTCAAAACCCCGCGGCACCGGGTTGTGCTGGATGATGTAGTTGTACCAATCGACCACCCACAGCGCGCCGTCGGGACCGACCTCGGCATAGATTGGCGAAGTCCATTCGTCATCGCTCGCCAGGATGCTGCGAGCGTTATGCGCCACGAAATCGGCCCCGCGACGATCCAGAAAGAAGAGCCCCAAGAGGTGGCCGGTCGGCTCGGCCACAAACTGGCCGCGATTCCAGAACGCCTTCGGAAAACTCCGCGCCGTGTAGATCGCGCTGCCTGAACCGGCGGTGTACTGCCCGTGCCAGTCCACCTGCCGCACCTTGTCGGTGATCGGATAAATGCGCTGGCTGTCGGCGATGGATTCCAGGCGCGCGGCCGACCAGCCGTTCACCGCCTCGTAATAGCGGTTGGGCATCGGCAGATACATGCTGGCGTTCCCGTTGGCGGTCGAGCCGATGATGATGTTGTCCTCCGTGATATCGAG
>CAYXDZ010000286.1:0-5070 GCA_964463815.1 uncultured Verrucomicrobiota bacterium
ATCTGCGGCCGAAAGGGCGAAATTGCGGTTCGCACAATGAGCATGTTAATCACAACCGGCGCCTAACGGGTTTTCGGACCAATTTCCCGGAACTCCGCCCCCTCGGAATGATGAGGCTGCGGCTTTGCATTGATGCGCCGGGACATTCGCTCGCGGGTCACCCGCTGGCCGTTGACCAGCACACTTAAACCCGCGATGCCCGTGAACACAGCCAAGTCCGTGTCAAACTGCCCGTACGCGGTAAAAAAGAACACCACTCGGGCGCAGAACAGGGAAATCAGGAAGGTGTTGATCGCAATCAACTCGGACGCACCATATCGGTAATTGACCCAAAGCATTCTGATCGCACCCCAGCAAAACCAAAGAAATGCCAGTAGTCCAAATAAACTGAACGGGATGACCAGGGTAAGGAAGCCGTTGTGGTAGGTGCCGTCCACCAAAGCAAACTCATAAGATTTATACAGTCGCGTGGCAGCGCCGAATGTTGCCAGATAATGGTCAGAAGCGCTGTACAAGTATCCCTTGCCCACCCAGAGGTTTTCCGAAACCTCTGGCAACGCCACCCGCCACATTAAGAGCCGCCACTCCAAGGTATTGCTGGCATCCTTACGTGCATCGGGATTAATTTCGATGGGCAAAAAGCTCAAAGCACGCTGGAAGGGCAGCGGCAAACTTTTGGCGAAGACGACGGTCAACGCCAAAGCCAGAATGACGGATCCGATCCCCACGTACCAGTAAGCAGGTTTCAGTTTGCCTTCAAAAAAGAACAGTGAAATGAGCACAGCGCCCATCAGCAGCACCGCAACTCGATGGCCCCCCACAAGAGAGGCGGCCAACGCCATCATGAACAATGCCAGGCGCCATCCAAAAGGACTTCTGGCAATGCCCCCAAGCCCGAACCTGCAAAGCATTGTGTTGGCCACCGCCATTCCCGCCCAACCTATGCCGGCATACCGGGCAAAACCACCAATCGTCAACGCGTTGTAAAATTCCGCCTGGCTTGGAAATATTGCCATGAGCAGCGGAATGTGAATCCCGCCAATATACAACAGATCTCCGGTGACGTAGGTTGCCGCAGACAGAAAGTATAACGTTGCGTAGATAATCCGTCGCCGCATCGAAGGCACGTCGTGTGCGGTGATTGCGAAGTAACCTGCGATGGCCACGAAAATGTTGAAATACCGCTTCGCCCCCCAGAGCCCTCCCGTCAGCGATCGAACTCCTCCGTTCGCCATGATGGTGATAAAGACCACGCCAGCCAAGGCAATCAGCGGCCAGGTGAGTCCGGGCAAGCTGTAATACTTGTAATTTCGATCAATGCCGGCATGGACGATGGTCAGTACCACGCTGGTACCAATTAGTACGGCCGGCAGTGTCAAATTGCCCGGCAGAAACACGACGTTTATCGCCGCATTCCAACAACAAACCACCAACGCATGGTGGTACTTGAGGATGAGCGGGCTTACAACCAGTGCCATCGTGCCAGCCAGCAGCGACAGATTTGACATCTCAAACGGAGACGTGACCGCCAACCCAATGAGCACCGCCAGTACGCAACTGGCTCCTAACAGGAGGATTGAGTTGGGGCTTACGCGGCTGGCATTCATCTAAACGCGGATTTGACTTTAGACGATGGCGACACTCAACCATTTTTTCCTGGTCACGACATTCTAACGGCCGAGTCTTTAAACGGGCGACAATTGATCTTCGGTGGGGTAATCCGTTGGCGAGCTGCCATTCGCATGGCCAATCCCACCGGGTAGTGCCTGAAATGTCTGGAGTGTTCCCCATGCTTTCATATCGCTAAATTGCATGGGTCGTGCTCATTCCCGAGAGAAGACCCTGATATGCCTTGATCATCTGCGCCATGGAAAATGAACGTGCACAATGCTCTGAAGCCGCCAACCCGGTCCCAACCAGGATTTCGGGATGATCAGCCAAGGACGCCAAGCTACGGGCGGCAGCTTCGGGCCACTCGGCCTTGGGAATCACCCACCCCGTTTCGCCGTCCCTGATCATCTCGGGCATGCCCCCGCAGTCAGTGCTTATTACCGGCACCCGGTGATACGCCGCTTCCAAAACCACGGTGGGAAAAGGATCAAACCCCGTTGAGGGCAACAAGAGAGCATCGATTTCACGCCAAAAATCCGCAGTTTCGGTCAGCCAGCCCAACCATTTGACGCGGGGCCACCACTCGCGACCCGCATATCTGGAAGCCAGCTCCGCTTTGAGGCGCTTCGAATGCTCATCCTGCGCATCTCCGGCAATCAACAGCCTCCAGTGACTCGACCGCTTGCTCAGTTGCTCCAGCGTTTCGAGCAGCAGCCGCAAGCCTTTCCGCTCCGACAGCACCCCAAGGAAACCGAAACTTACCGGGCTGCCCACCTCCCGATAGCGCTGGTTGTCGCCCGGCGGACGGAGTTGGTAAGGCAGGCCGTTGTGGATGACTCGGAGTTTTCCAGCGCGATATCCCGCCTGCTGGCAGGCGTCGCCCACCGCACGC
Source organism: uncultured Verrucomicrobiota bacterium (assembly GCA_964463815.1). Taxonomy (GTDB): domain Bacteria; phylum Verrucomicrobiota; class Verrucomicrobiia; order Limisphaerales; family RI-55; genus RI-55. Next base: position 2,504 of record CAYXDZ010000286.1, read on the forward strand.
GACACGACCGCCACGCCCCGCAGCAGCCGGTTGCAGCAAAAACGCATCAGTTTCTGCCGGCCGACCCCAATAAAACCGGCCTGAGGATGGTCATGGAGGGTGCCCGTGGCGGGAATGCCGGTCAGCAGCGATACCAAAGCGGCCAGTTCCCAATCCCGAGCCACCCAGGCGTGAATCGCCTCGACCTTTGCGGCCCTGCAAAACCGCGCCAACTCGAACCCTTGTCGCAGCAGCGTTCCCGGACGAAATTGCGATCCACCGATTAATTCCACCCTTACCACTCCTAGTGGAACTCCCTGCACCGTTCGGGCACCGGCGGAGACCGCGACGACCAAATCCAAAACTTCGCGCGCGCCCGCGACAAAATATTCCAACACGCGCTCGGCACCCGCGTAGTAGTGCGCCTCCCGGTCAATCAACAAAACCTTCATGCAGAAATTAGTGGAATCCCCATGGACAGCAGCCGGTCTTGGTAAATCTCGATGAGCCGCTGCGCGTAGACAGTCCAGCTTCCCAACTCTCTTGCCTTCGACAAGGCGCTATGCCTCATCGTTTCGGCCTCGTCCGCATTGGCCAGCAACCGCTTCATCGCGGCCCCCAATTGATCCACCCGCCGCGCCTTGACCACAATCCCTTCAACTCCGTCCTGGATCAGGCTGGTGACGCCGCTCTCATAAGTGGCGATTAGCGGCAGTCCGGCCGCCAGTCCTTCATTCAGCACCCGCGCCTGCCCTTCCTCCACCGAAGGCATCACCATCGCCAGTGCGCGGCCAAGATAGTCCCGAACCCGTTCCGGTGGCTGCCACCCTGCCAATTCGACGACGCCTGCGTATCGGGCGGCAAAGGACCGAAATTCTTTGAGCACCCCGCCGATGCAAACCAGCCGTGCGGCAGGGAATTGCCGGCGCACCTCCGCAAAGGCCGGGAACAGGTACTGGCAACCCTTTCGCAGCCCAACCTGTCCAACGAACACAAACATGGGTTCACGGGCGGGAACTTGCCGGACCAGGCGAGCCCGAAAGGTTTCGCTCACTCCGAACGGCAAAACCACGCACTTTTGCTCCGCGATCCCATTCATGACCATCGTATCCCTGACAAATTCGGAGGGGCAAAGAACCAGGTCCGCGTCCTCCAATTCGCGATTCATGCGACCGAACATGGATAGCGCAACACTCGGGTGGGCGCCCGGGTTGAAGAGATCGCACTCGCGCTGCCAATAGCCAAACGCCGTCACCGGATGACTGTTGCAGCAATCGACCACCCGGAGCACCGGGCGGCCGGCGGCACGCAGGAACGGCTGTTTGCAAAATCCCTGCCGCGCGTGGACTACATTATGAGCCGGCAACTCGCGACGCTGATACCAGCCATCCCAGATAAACGGTGCGCGCCAGAAAAGCCATTCCGCCCACGAACCCCGCACCCTCGAAAGCAGCCGGTCCGCTATGAAAAACCAGCGGCACTGGCGATAGGCGGCCGCCGATAATCCGACCCGGTTGCGATCGGAAATGAACAAGGCGGCCAGGGCTCCGTGCTCCTCCAAGCCGCGGGCGGTGCTGTCCAAATGCCACGCCCGGGGAGAGGACAAAATGCATCGCACCCCTTTGTTCATGCCAGTTTGGTCGCCATGTGTTTTCAGCGTTTTGAACCGCGCTCGTCGCGGAACTTGTTTGACCACGCCGCAAGCGGCCCAGTGTTTAACGTCCCTCACCGCACTTAAACAAGTTCAGAAAATGCAGCGCGCAGCTTGCCCGCACCGCACGCGGTCCATATCCTTCGGGTGCAGTGTCTCAATGTGCTCACACCAATTCACCACCGCGAATCGCGCTGGTTACGGAGTTTTTGCGGCTGGGTGGCTCCACCACGTTTCTCTGTAATCTCGCTGGAGAATTGGTCCGCCGGCAGGTTCCGGTGCGGGTCGATTCCTTCGAGGCAGCGCACCCGCTGGCAGCCGATTTTGAGGCCCAACATATCCCGGTCGCCATGTGTGATGAACGATTCCAGATCTTCGAAGACCGCCTGACGGCGGTGCTCGACCGCCTGCATCTGTTTCAGCCCACGGTGATTGTGGCAACGCTCGGCACCACGGCGTTTGAGGTGCTTCGCTATGCTCCCAGCGGGGTTTTTCGAGTTGGCATGGTTCAGTCGGATTCCCACGAAATCTATGATCAAGTTCGGCGCTACAGCGCCTGGACCGACGCCATGGTTGGCGTTTCGGAAAAGGTAGCGGATCAGTTGCATCAGCTTCCGGAGTTCACAAAGGTACCGGTCCACTACATACCATACGGTGTTCCGTTGCCTCCTGAGCTGGCACCAGACAACCGCAGCCAGCTCACCCCGCTTCGCATCCTCTATCTGGGCCGTCTGGATCAGGAGCAAAAGCGGGTTCGCCTGCTGCCGCTGATCCAACGACGCCTGATCGAATTGGGCGTTCCCGCAGTGTGGACCATTGCGGGCGACGGCCCCGAACGGTCGTTCCTCGAGTCCACCATGCGGACGGGCTGCTTGGGTCAACAAGTTACGTTCACCGGGGTGATTCCGTATCGGTCTATCTCTTCGGTGATGGCCGG